>JANOHG010001246.1:0-3649 GCA_031406375.1 Archangiaceae bacterium
ACACAGCGCCAACACCAACAGCTCATCTTTCGTCGGCACCCGCTTGAACAACGCCGCCTGCGACACGCCCAACTTGCGGGCGATCTTCTCGGTTGAAGCCCCAGGGCCTTGGCTCAAAAAAATCGCCCGCGCTTCTCTTGCAATGTCGGCGTCCGAAATGCGGCGCGGTCGTCCCATTGGGTGAGTTCTAAATAACTAACAAACCGCGGGTTGCGCAAGGGTCCGAGCTGACTAGTACGACAGCCCGGAAGTCCGTGCATGGCTGGGCCGCCGATTCCATCCCGGCTTGCTTCGTTGAGTTCCCTGCGCCGCACAGAAAGTGCGGCTCGGTCGCCCGCCTCGCCATCCGGGCGGCTCGACGGCCGATCCACGCACGGACTTCCGGGCTGTCGTACTAGCCGCGCACCCGAGGCAGCGTCGGGCGCGGTGCGAGCACGCGCTGAATCGAGACCGCCAGCGACGCAGCGATCGTCGCAGCCCGAGCTTCGCACTCTTCCCACTCGACGTTCCGCTTGTTGGCCACGTTGTAGTCGGGCTTGGCAATCTTCGAAGGAGGCAGCCCAAAGTGAGGGGCCAACGCGCCTTCAAGCAGCATCACCGTGACTTCCTCGTTGTCGCTGGTCACGTCATCGACAACCCGTGGACCCGGCCCGAGGCCGTAGTTCACCATGCCTCGGCGTTCCTTCGGAGCGACCAACCAATGACAGACCTCGTGGAGCAACTTCTCGGTGTCGCAGCCGTAATCGGCGGCGACGTTGAACGCGCGACCATCGAATCCGACGGGTTGCGCGAAGAACGGCGCTTTGCCCTGCTCGCCGCCCTCGAGCGCGACGATCTTCACTGCTTTGCCCGTGGTTGCTGATGCCCAGATTCGAAGCTCTGCCCAGCGGGTACCACAGGCGACGCGCCGCGACGCATCGACGCAACAGGGAACCCGCTCGCGACCCTTTCCGGTGACTCTCACGGCGTTCACCGCGGCGGTATCCATCATTTCAAGCGCGCTGATCAACCCATCGGGCTCGGTTTCTCTGCGGTCGCCAGCTGTTTCCAGAGGAGAAACGAACTATTTTCAAAATGCTCATTTGGGGTGTTGCAATTGCGAACACGCCGCCGTATATGCCGCCCCCCTTCGCCGCACCGGCTCTGTGACATCCAAGGAAGTTCCGAGGTCCACTTAGAATGGCCACACAGAAAATTCGCATCCGTCTCAAGGCATACGACTCGAAACTCCTGGATCAGTCCGCCGGAGAGATTGTCGAGACTGCCAAGCGCACCGGCGCAAAGGTAGCGGGTCCAATCCCGCTGCCTACCCGGATCAATAAGTTCACCGTGCTTCGCAGTCCGCACGTGGACAAGAAGAGTCGCGAGCAGTTCGAGATTCGTACCCACAAGCGCCTGCTCGACATCCTCGAGCCAACCCAACAGACGCTCGACGCGTTGATGAAGCTGGATCTTTCGGCGGGCGTCGACGTCGAGATCAAGAGCTAAGCCATGGCCAAGTTCGACGTCGTTGATCTCAATCTGAATAAAATCGCCGAGATCGAGCTCTCGGACGAAGTGTTCGCAGCGGAAGCGAATGCGAACCTCCTGTACGAAGTGGCGAAAATGCAGCAGATCAATCGCCGCCGCGGCACTGTTGCCGTGAAGAACAGCTCGCTCGTTTCCGGCGGCGGTAAGAAGCCGTGGAAGCAGAAGGGAACCGGGCGTGCGCGCCAGGGTTCGATTCGCGCTTCGCACTGGGTTGGCGGCGGAAAGGCGATGGGCCCCAAGCCCCGCGACTACTTCTATCGCCCCCCACGCCAGGTCCGTCGCGCGGGCATTTGCGCTGGCATCTCGTTGCGAGCGAAAGAGAACAAGATCATCATTCTCAATGAGTTCGTCTCTGACGGTAAAAGCAAGGCAGTCATTGCCGCGCTCACCAAAAGCCTCAAGCTCACGAGCGCGCTGGTGGTCGACGTCAAGACCAATGTGAACCTGCACCGCGCAGTGCGCAACCTCGAGAAGTTCGACGTCCTTAGTCCTGAGGGCATCAATCTCGAGTCGGTGCTGCGACACAAGACGCTCGTGCTGACCCAGTCGGCTGCGATGGCCATCAACGACGCGCTGGTGAAATCGCGCGGCGGGCAGGGCTAGGAGAAATCATGGATCTCACCCACGTCATCAAAGGGCCGTTGATCACCGAGAAGCTCGATCGCGCCCGCGAGAAGCAGCGCCAGTACTCATTCGTCGTTGATCGCGACGCGAGCAAGCATGACGTCGCGCGCGCGGTTTCGACGCTTTTCAAGGTCACGGTCGAAGGCGTTCGGACCTGCATCATGCGCGGCAAGATCAAGCGAATTGGTAAGAGCATGGGCAAACGCCCCAACTTCAAGAAGGCCTTCGTCACCTTGAAGGAAGGCGACAAGATCGAGCTGTTTGAAGGAGGCACGGTCTAGCCATGGGAATCAAAAGTTTCAAACCAACTTCTGCAGCACGTCGTCTGACGACAGTCTCTGACTTCGCGGAAATTACGACCGACGTTCCTGAGAAGACGTTGACGACCGCGATGCGCCGATCGGGTGGGCGGAACTCCGATGGGCACATTACCCGGCGGCATCAGGGTGGTGGTCATAAGCGTCGCTACCGCATCATCGACTTCAAGCGCCTTGATAAAGACGGCGTGCCCGCGAAGGTTGTTTCGGTTGAGTACGACCCGAACCGCACGGCAAACATCGCGTTGCTTCACTACCTGGACGGCGAGAAGCGCTACATTCTCGCTCCCACTGGCCTGGTGGTGGGAGACCTGCTCCACACCGGCCCCGCCGCGGACATTCGGCCCGGAAACGCTCTGCCGCTGCAGAACATCCCGGTCGGCACCGTGATTCACAACGTCGAGATCAAGCCAGGACGCGGATCGCAGTTCATCCGTTCGGCAGGAAGCTGGGGCCAGTTGATGGCGAAAGAAGGCGACTACGCGCAGATTCGTCTGCCGTCGGGCGCGGTTCGAAAGGTGTTGATCACCTGTCGTGCGACGATCGGACAGCTTGGCAACATCGATCACGAAATCATCCGCATCGGCAAGGCAGGCAAGAGCCGTTGGCTAGGAATTCGGCCCACCGTTCGAGGCCTTGCGATGAACCCCGTCGATCACCCTCACGGTGGTGGCGAAGGTAAATCCGGTCAAGGAAACCCGCATCCCGTTTCGCCCTGGGGCAAGAAGACCAAGGGGCTCACCACGCGCGCCAACAAGCGCACCGACAAGTTCATCGTCTCTGGCCGCCGCCAGGGCGTTCGCAGCCAGTAGGGGTAAGGAAAGACAATGGCTCGTTCAATTTACAAAGGCCCTTTCGTCGATCTCCATCTGACCCGCAAGGTTCAGGACATGGTGAAGGCGAGCAAGAAGTCGGTCATCAAGACCTGGTCGCGACGCTCGACGATTCTGCCCGAGTTCGTTGGCCATACCTTCGCCGTGCACAACGGGCGAAAGTTCATCCCCGTGTTCGTCACCGAGAACATGGTCGGTCACAAGCTGGGCGAGTTTGCCCCTACCCGCACCTTCGTCGGCCAATCGGCCGATAAGAAGGTGGCACCCGCCCCCGGCGGCCAGAATTAAGGAGCGACCCCAAGGAACCCACAGCACAAATACGTGACCTCACCAAGGCCCCCCCGA
>JANOHG010001254.1:0-1482 GCA_031406375.1 Archangiaceae bacterium
GCTCGAGGCGCGCACTGGCTTCCTGAACCGCCATTACGTATTCCTCGAACGCGATTTGCTGCGGGTCTTCGAAGGCGGCTGCAGCACGCCCTTCGGTTGCTTCGTCGAAGGTGACACCGTCTGGGTTGGCCTGCAGGCTCACGGCCGTTGGCGCGCCGCGAAGTGGGCGGTGCCCGCTGCCGACATCAAACCCGAATGGGAACAACAGCTCGGTGCGCTGTCTGCGCCCGACTACGTGGAGACAATCGATGTCAGTGAACCGATCTGCAGTCGCCTCTGAAAAGCTCTTCACCCGCGCGCAAGCGGTGCTGCCCGGCGGGGTCAGCAGCCCCGTGCGTGCGTTTCGGCACGTAGGTGGCTCGCCGGTGTTCATCAGCAAAGGCCGCGGCGCGACGATCGTCGACGAAGACGGGCACGAGTACCTCGACTTCTGTCTGGGCTGGGGGCCGCTGATCCTCGGGCACGCCCACCCGCAGGTCGTCGAGGCGGTATGCAAAGCGGTACGCGACGGGTTGACCTTCGGCACCTGCCACCGCCACGAAGCGCAGCTGGCTGAACGGGTGCTCGAAGCGTTCGGGGCGCACCAGATGGTGCGGTTCGTCGTCTCGGGAACCGAAGCGGTGTTGACCGCGGTGCGGCTGGCACGCGCGGCGACGAAGCGGCAGCTGCTGCTGAAGTTTTCTGGCTGCTACCACGGCCACGTCGACGCGCTGATGGTGAAGGCGGGCTCAGGGGTTGCGACGCTGGGGCTGGCCGAAAGCGAAGGAGTAACGGCGTCAGTCGCGCACGACACGGTGGTGATTCAGCTGGGTGATGCGGCGGCGCTCGAGGCCGCGTTCAAGCAATACGGTTCGCAGATCGCCGCGGTGATTCTCGAGCCGCTTCCAGCAAACAACGGTCTGTTGCCACAGAGCGCCGCGTGGCTGCGATCGCTGAGGGAGACAACTTCGAAGCACGGCGCGCTGTTGATTTTCGACGAGGTGATCACCGGGTTCCGCTTCGGGTTCCACGGCTACGAGAAGGTGGTGGAGATCACCCCGGATTTGACGACGCTCGGGAAGATCGTCGGCGGCGGTTTGCCGGTCGGAGCCGTGGTGGGTTCGAAGGCGCTGCTCGAAAAACTGGCTCCGCTGGGCGGCGTGTATCAAGCGGGAACGATGGCGGGAAATCCGGTGGCCCTCTGCGCAGGGTTGGCGACGCTCGATGTGCTGCGAACGGGCGCGCCTTACCAGGCGCTCGAGAAGCTGGGGCAGGCGTTCGATGCGGCGGTCAGCAAGTTCTCAAGCGGCCCGCGCTGGCGGCGCGTGGGCAGCATCGTCTGGCCGTACTTCGATTCCTCGGGGCAGATTCCGTCAACCGCCGAAGGCATTTCGAAGGACGCAATCGAGAAGTTCCGCGTGCCGTACCGGGGCTGGCTCGACCAGGGCGTCTACTTCCCTCCTTCCGCGTACGAAGTCGGCTTCTTCAGCGCGGCACGCGGCT
>JANOHG010001334.1:0-3545 GCA_031406375.1 Archangiaceae bacterium
GCGCTGGCTAACTCTACAAAGCAAAATTTATTTTTAAACGTTATTTGCACAAATCAGCGCCCTAAGCGCGCTAACGGCCGCAGGTAAAAGAGATGATTCGTGAAATCGACTCTGAGCTGAGCGCTCGGCCCACCCCGGGGAAAGCGCCACCCGATGACCGCCCCACGGCGCCGGTGCTGGTTCCGACCCCGACGCTCGACCCGCCAGTCGAGGTGACAGCGCCCGCAGCCAGCGAACCTTCTGCCAGCAGACACCTGCTGTGGATTATTCCGCTTGGGGTCGGGCTCGCCGCCGGAATCACCGCGGCGGTGTATGTGGCCGCGCGGCCACCCGTTGATGCGTGCGCAGGGGCAGGCGCGCTGGGTTGCTTCGACCTGCGTCCGAAGTGAGCACGCTCGACCAACCGCTTTCCTTCGGTCGCTTCACGCTCCTCGAGCTGTTGGGGCGTGGCGGAATGGCTGAAGTCTGGAAGGCACGCGTCGTCGGCGCGGGCGGGTTCTCGCGGGTGGTGGTGGTGAAGCGAATTCTTCCCCACCTGGCCGCGGACCCGCACTTCACCCAGATGTTCACCCGCGAAGCTCGACTGTCATCGCAGCTGTCGCACACCAACATCGTGCAGGTGTTCGAGTTTGGAGAGCACGCCGGCGAGCCGTTTCTGGCAATGGAATACGTCGCGGGCTGTGACCTGACCCGCACCCTGTCGGCGGCGATCGCCTGCGGGGTGCAACCGCCAATCGGGCTCGCGGTCTTCGTGGTGCGCGAAATCGCCTGCGCGCTCGCGTATGCGCATGCACTGAAGAACGAGCAAGGTGACCCATTGGGTCTGATTCATCGCGACATCAGCCCTTCGAACGTGCTGCTTGGCTTCGATGGCTCGGTCAAACTGCTCGACTTCGGAATCGCAAAGGCGCTCGCCGAAACGGCCGAACGCACCCAAACCGGCACGTTCAAGGGCAAGGTCGGCTACGCGGCACCCGAGCTCGCCGACGGAAACGAGATCGACTCTCGGGCAGATCTGTTCGCGCTCGGAATCGTGCTCCATGAGTCGTTGGTGGTCGAGCGCTTGTTCAAGGGCGCCTCGGACATTCAAACGCTGGGGTTGGTGCGACAAGCGAAGGTTGCCGCTCCATCGACGAAGAACCCACAAGTTCCCCCCGAGCTCGATCGCATCTGTCTCAAGGCGCTCGCCCGTCGTCCCGCGGATCGCTATTCGACCGCGGGCGCGCTTTGCGACGACCTCGACCCGCTGGTGCATCACTTTCAGTTTGGCCCCCGACAGCTCGCCGAGCTGATGCGAACGCTGTTCCCGCAAGGCCCCCCCACGCCCGCGCCGACGCGCGAGGTGACCGTCACCGCCCGGGCCCAGAAGCTCGTGGTGGTGCCACGTTCGCGAAGGCGAACCCGGGCGATCGTCCTCGGCGTCGCAGCGGTCTTGCTGCTCGGACTCCTGGTCGGTTTGCTGCAGTGGCCCCAAGCGACGGTCACCCCAGCTGTGCCGCCACCGATCACCTCGGTGCCCGCTGCGCCAGAGCCCGCGCTGACCGAGGCCATCGAGCCCGCGGTGAGAACCGCACCGGTGCCCGCGTTGCGCGAACTCGAGCCGAAGAAGGTGCGCGCCATGCCAGCGAAGAAGCGCAAAAAAGCCAATCTCAAGGAAGGCGACGTGGTGGATCCGTTTTCACGGTAGAAGTCCGGGCCACGCTCCCGTGGTGAGCGTGGTGTCCTGCGCAAAGCCAAAGGAATTGGTCTGAACGCCGAACAGCTGGCAAATCGAAACCAAGACTTGATTGTGCGAGGTGAGCTTCAGTGTAGGGGCTTGGCAGTATGGCGAGCCCGGCGGGCAGTCGCTCGCCGCCTTGATTCGCCGCCCAAAGGCGAGCTTGCCGTTGGCTCCGCCCGCGAGGATCAACGGGATGTTGCGGGTGCTGTGCAGCGATGGATCGCCCATGTCGCTTCCTGACATGATGAGGGTGTGGTCGAGCGCACCGGTTTGCTCGAGCCGTTGCATCAGTCGGGCGATTTTCCCGAAATGGTATTTGTTGAGCCGGCCCAGGCGAATCTGCGACGCGACCGCCGCGCTCGAGCTGTCGGTCGAGTAGGTGTGTGCGACTGCATTGTGCGCGTCGGCAGGTATGACCACCCCGTCGACGGTGGTTTCTTTGCCTGGGTCGTGGAGGAAAAGCGTTGCGAAGCGAGTGGCGCCGCAGCTGATCGCCTGCGCAAGAAGGTCGACCTGCAGGTTCATCAACCGGTCGAAGTACGGCTCGCCTCCGTTGTAGGCGTAGACCTTCGGGAAGTTGAGCGACGAATCCGCGTTGCCTGTGGGCTGTGGACGGGTGGGAGGCGCGCAGGTGAGTGGCATCACCGTCATCAACCGGGTCTCGATGTCGCGAACCCCCGCCAGGTGTTGGTCGAGCTTGAGCCGTTCGGGTGCGGCCAAGCGGCCTGACAGCCTATTCAAGTCTCCCCGCACGAAGTCGATCACGCTCTGCCCGCGGCGGCGCGCTGCCAGCGCGGCGGCGTTCGAGGAACTGCCCGTCATTGAGCCAAACACCGCGTCGAACACGGCCACCGGGTCGATCACGTTCTTGATGGGTGCCCCACCAGGGCCATGCGCAATCGCGTCGGCATTCGATGCCGCACCGTCGCTACCGACTCCAAGGTTCAAGGTCGGAAACCGGGTGCCTGCCCCAAGCCCCTTGGTGCGCGCAAGGAACTGGTCGATCGACTCGCACTGCGCGTTGACGTCGCTGCCGGTCGTCCCCGAGCCAGTGAAGAGGCACGAAGCGGCGCCATGGCCCGCGGTGTTGCTGCGTTCGGCCACCGCGAGATCAACGCCTTCGAACGTGATGATCCGGTTCTTGAAGCTCTTGCCGTAAATGGCCGGAGCGTCGAATGGCGCCAGCGAGCTGTCGGCGTAATCGAGGGTGAAGCTGGTCTCAGTGTCGGTCGCACGGCGCCGGTAGCACTCGGAAGAAACGCCGTGCGGGTGGTACACGCCGACGAAGCACAACGGCGGCGCCATTCCCTGCGCCCGTGCAATCGAGCCACGCAGCATCTGCCCCACCGGCAGCGACGCAAAGCCCCCCAGCGCCTTCAGAATACTGCGGCGTGCGATCTTCACTGAACCCTCCGGATCACAAATGAGTCGCTCTGGGCATAGTCGACCAGCAGCTCGATGACCTTGGCGTCACGTGCGCTGGGACGATCGCGCATGGCTTCGATGAACGTGCGTTCCTCTTCGGCGCCTTCGCGTCCAGTCGCGAACCGGAACAGCTGTCGTTCGAAGCAGGTGGCGACTGTGCGCGAACGCGCGAGCAATGAGGCCAGCCCTGCCGCATCGCTGAACGTGCCAGTCGCGTCGCCTGCTGAAAGCAGGCTTCCGCTGGGGTCGATCGGCTTGCCGTTCTCAGTCGTACGCAAGCGCCCTACCGAATCGAAGCTCTCAAGAGCAAAGGCGATCGGGTCGAGCAACTTGTGACAACCCGCGCAGGCGGGACTCGCCGAGTGGGCCGCGTACCGTTCGCGCGTCGTCTTCGAGCCTT
>JANOHG010000004.1:0-6429 GCA_031406375.1 Archangiaceae bacterium
GGCAAGAGCCACATCCTGCACGGCGTGCACCTCGAGGTCGGCAAGGGCGAGATCGTCTCCATCCTCGGCAGGAACGGCGTCGGCCGCTCCACCACCATCAAGGCGATCATGGGGATGGTGGACTGCACCGGCTCGGTGAAATTCCGCGGCGCGGAGATGGTCGGCCGCAAGGCCTACCAGATCGCGCACCAGGGACTGGGCTACGTGCCGGAGAACCGCGACATCTTCCCCACGCTCACCGTCAGGCAGAACCTGCTGCTCGGGCAGAAGACGACGCAGGCCTCGGCGCGCTGGGGGATGGAGGACGTGTACCAGCTGTTCCCGCGCCTGAAGGAGCGCGCCGACACGCAGGCCGGGTTCCTCTCGGGCGGCGAGCAGCAGATGCTGACGCTGTGCCGCACGCTGATGGGCGACCCCGGGCTGGTGATGATCGACGAGCCCACCGAGGGGCTCGCGCCGAAGATCGTCGAGCAGGTGGCCGGCCTGTTCGAGGAAATCAAGAAGCGCGGCATCTCGATGGCCCACTCGGTACGTATGCGCCAACCCGACTTCGATATTGAACACGAGCCGGTTCGGCGAAGCTTGCTCTATTGCCCCGACTCTCACTGCGCCGAGGTCAGTCCGCAGTTCGGCACCGGAACGCAAGTCTCCTGCCGGCGTCCACCCTCGACCTTCAACAAAAAGAGGATGGGTCGGGGTGACCTCAATTGGCTCTTCAAGTCCTTCGAGTTGTAAACGAAGCACATGGCTTGCCATGTGCTCGATTGTCATCAGCACCAAGCAGCCGCCCCCCGAGGCCTCCTTAGGCGCCGGCCCTACCTCCACTACTTTTGCCAGCCCCGAAATGCCCTGCTCAGGCAGCTCGAGCCACACGTGACCGTCCTTCGCCCCGCGCTCGTCAAGCCAAGAGTTCGGTCGGACGAGGTCGACCTTGATTGGATCGCTGGGGAACTTCGGATCTGAAACCTCGAGCCTAATTGTCTTGTCGTCACCTGAGATGTGCTCGTTGACGCAGTGCGCGTTGCCAGCCTCAACCCGGTCGCCGAGGCGAAGCGTCTCGATTGGCACCGCACCATTTCCTTTCGCGACCAGAGTTCCAGCGACGAAACAACTCGCATCGGGGAACCCGCAGGTCCCACCTATGCAGCCGCGCGGGGAACGGCCCAAACCACGCACAAGCGACGTCCCAAGCGTCGAGCCCGCGCGCGACGCAACCCCCGCGACTCGACCCGACAATAGTCCACCGACAACGCCTCCCATGAGATGGAAGTCCTCAACTGCGCCATCCCCGTTCGCGATTCGGGTTCCAGTGTCCCAGAGCGTTCTCGCCCCGCCATTGAAAAGACTGTACACGCCGTAGACAGCCAGCCCGACTCCCACAACCGCGGCCAGAGGTGCGCTCACAGCCGCGATCGCGCCAATTGCGAGTGCAAAGCCGACGCCGGTTCCAAAACCAACGACTAAGCCTTCAGCTCCGGCAGCAAACTTTTCCTTCCATGCGGGAGCAGCGATCGATGGCGAACCGTTCGTGCCATCTCCAGGGATAAAGCTCGATCCGGGCGCGAGGGAGCCACCACCCACTGACTGCTCGGGAGCCTTTGGTGCACCGGGAGAACGCTGGGTCTGCGCGGTTCCTCCAACGCCTGATGAACCTGGCGCGGGGTTTCGTCCGACGTTGACAGACGGGACTGGATCAAATTTCGGCGCTGATTTGACGCGACCTACTATTTGCTCCGGGTTCGCCAACCAAGCGCCACTCGCGCTCTTCCCCGTGAATCCAGTAACTCTTAACCCCGTTGGGTCGACAGCTGATGTCGGGCAGTTTCTTGCGTATGCATATGGATTGAGCTCGCTTGGCATTGCGACCACGTCGTCCAAGAGATCTGGCGACAAAAATCGGCCATCACCGGGCGAATACCACCGCGCATTCGTATCTAACGCATCTACCTGACCTATCAGTGCACGGTGACCCGTAAATGCCAGTTTGCTCTCGGCAGTCCGCCCGCTCTGCTGCGACGTCATTGAGTGAGTGAACGCGAGTTGGCCGAACGGATCGAACTTGAGCTGCTCTTGCACCGCGCCATTCGAGTACGTAGTCACCGAGGGCGTGCCAAGGTTATCGCTCATCACGTATTCCACTGCTGCGCCGGCCACGCCGCCCGCGCCTACAATCTTGAGCTGTGCAAACACGCCCGTCGGAGCCGACACGAACATCGTATAGAATTGCTGAAAAGCCTCCAGTCGCACGTTCAGCAGACCGCCGACCTTCATCTCAACTGTCGCACCGCCATCAACTTCTGCACTGGCACGACGATAGAAGGCGTCGTACTTGTAATCTGAATAGCCTGTGTTGTCGTATGTAAGCTTGGGCTGACCATACGAGTTGAAGTTGCGATATGTCTTCACGCCGGCGATGTTCGACTCTTCCTGGTTGCCCTGAGCGTCATACGTATAGGCAGTCAGGCCCACCATCGCATCCGTCCGCGAGGCCATCTGGTGAACGGACAGAGCGCCGCCAAACGTTCGTGTCTCGCGCCGATATGCGATCGAACCGACGACATCGTCAATGGTCGTCATGTTGCCGTAGTCATCATATCCGTACTTCCGAGCCGCGAGCTTGCAGTTCTGAGTGACATCCCACTGAACCAGCCGCTTGAGAGAGTCGTATTGATAATCCTCGGACACATCCAACACGCGATCATGCCTTGACTTGACCGTGCCATCATCCCGATACTCAAACGCAAGCTCGTGAACCGTGCTGCCGTTTCCAACAGCCTTTTCATAGCGCACCAACCCAGTCAGAGGATCTCTCTGGGTTACAACAGACAGGGGTCCAGCCTGCCAGTCCGACGCGCTTCCAAAAACATCGGTGGCGCGCGCCTCCCAGTGAATGCCAAGCCCGTGCATGTCGTCGATTGAGCTTAGGAAGCCACCAGGCGTATAGGTATTCTTGGTGAAGAAGTGGCCAAGCCCGGGAATCGACGGGTAGCTGATTCCTGCCTCGCGCCCCACGGCGTCATACCCTTTACGCGTCTGAAATGAGTACCCTGGCAAGCTCGTCGTTTCACCGGATTCACGCCCGAGCGCGTCGTAGTGGAGCTCGACCGTCACATGGTCGGTACCGACCGCCTTGTGAAGCCGGCCAATCCCAGAGGGCGCGTCCCACGTAAATTCCTGATCGCCCTCTGGCATCGCAATATGAGTCGCTCGCCCGAGCAGATCTCGAGTGATCGCGATCTTGGCGCCGCCTTGGCGCTCAAAAGAGGTCGGCTCACCAAAAACATTGTACTTCGTCTCCGACCACCCTCGATCCGGATCCTCGACCCGACGCACCCGCGCCCAATCGTCATGCTTGTATGTTTTAGCGTAAGTGCCGGTCGAGACCTTCGAGACGTCTCCCCACGAGGTATGCTCGAAATGGGTCGAGAGCCAGCGACTGCCGGTTGGCCCGATGAGCAACTCGGACAGACTCTCGACGAGCCCCTTCTTTGACAGCACAGCCTGCTTCCTATGGCCAAGTGCGTCGTCGCTGGTGATCGTGTTCCCAGAGAACGTGTTTGCCTCCAAGTGGACGCGCGTCTCAGGAGTCCCGGGCTTCCCCGGCGTAACGCGATCCTTACGTATGATGCGGCCGATCGCATCGCGAGTAAGGTCAATGTACGAAGGAACGTCTCCGAGGCGAACAGGTAGATAGCTCCTTTTGAGTTGGCCGAGCGCATCGAATGCCGCGGCCCGCACGACTACCTGACCTTTGATATCCAACACCTGGTTCTCAAGAGCACGACCGTCGGCGTCCACGACCGACGATGATGTACCATTTGCGTTGGAATTCGCGTTTATCTTGAGGGTGGTCGGAGTCGGGTTGGAATAGCTCCAAGATGTCACCTCTCCGTCGGCCTGGGTGAGCTCGAGCGGCGTCCCGAAGCTATCGAACCTCTTGGTTTCGAGAGCTTCGTTCTCGTCATCCGACGCGGCAAGCACGCCCAATGCTGGGTGGTGCGCATACCCGAACGCGTGTCCCTCGGGATTGAACATCATCTGAGGATAGACACGCTCGCCCGATCCGTAATCGACCTGCGTGATACGACAAACACCCGATGGGTCGCATGACGAGGTGCGCTCGAGAAGCCCATCTGACGTATAGAGATTTACGGTGGCTGCCTTTTCGCCCAGTGCTGAATAGTGGTCGACGCCTTTGACGGCCCCGTTTGTCATGTCCACACTCAGCACCACCTCGCCAGACCGATCCGACGTGCCTGAGCTGCGAACCCACTGCCTGTTCACAAAGGTCGGCATGAAAATGCCGCGAGTTCGATCCACAGCAAAGCCCATCACGCGCTCGCGGTACTTGGTCCCATCCGGATAGGTTGTCTCCATCAGCTCCAATTCACCTTCACACGTATGGAGGAACGTGGTTGCCTCATTGCGAAGCTCCACGCCATCCTCGGAAGCTCGAGTGGTTCTCTTTTTTGGGACTATCACGTTATGGCAGTAGTCATCCCAATCCCACTCATAGACGACGCTAGAGGTATATACTGCGCCGCTGTCCAAGACTGCGCGCGTATGAAGCAACGACGGGCGTGGGCCTTGATCAGTAGCCAAATAGACAACGGTTTCGACTACGCCATTCGCGTTGTTCTTATGACGAACGGTTTCAAATCCTTGAAATTGGCCCGTCCCAGAAATGTCGAGATAGGCATTCGAATACTCATAAACATCGCTGGCCGAGCCGAGATGCGGAGCGCCATGATCATACTTCGACACCAACCACATCCCGCGCCGCACATACTTCGGGGACGTACCTGAGGCGCGATACACACTTCTCGAGATCATCGGCTCCCAAGAGAACGCGTGATAGCCTTCTCCATCCTCGATGAAATTCAATAAAAATGGAGCTCGCGAGTCGTGAAGATATACAGTAAGCAGGCCTCCTGAAATCGTCGCGATGTCTGTATATCCATCGCCATTCGCATCGAGCATCACCGCGCCGAGCTTGTTGTTGGTCAACCCGGGAACGGTAACTGCTACTCGATCGGGCGCATGAATCTGGCTGCCGTCCGCAATGAGCGCTCGGGCATGGAAGGCCGACCCCGTCCACGTCGATACTGACATGTTTTGAGTTGCGCCCGGACTGGAGCCGGCAAGCATGACAATGTCTGCCTGATTCTTTCCGGACACCGATCCGAACCGCATGCCGTTGTCAAAGCCCACTGACTTCGAGCTTTGGCGAGCAAACGGGAGTCCAATGTAAGGAATTGTGGCAGTGAACGAGCTGCCGGTGTTGTCGGCGAGTTCCACCGGGCTGCCGTTGTCTTGATCCCAAGAGATGGCTTGCGGGAGGCCCGTACCAAAGACATCCGCAAATGCCATGTCTCTCGGTTTAGCGATGCCAGGTCCGATAGGTCCTGAGTAGAGGGTCAAGTTGCGCGAAGAAGCGCCGCCAAGCGACATTTGGTTCGCGAACAGCCACTGGCTATTGTTCGGGCTTACCATTTCCAACGAACCGTCGCCATCGGTGTCGATGATCGAAAAACTCCAGTCGGAACCAAAATAGCTGGCCGGCAGACTCGGCAGGTTTAGCGACTCAGGCGCGGCCAGTGTTACGTAAGAACGGCTACCGTTGGCCAGAGTTGTTGGCCCTACGTTCTTTCGAAATTCCCACCCGCCGAGCCCGCCATTGGCTGCGGTCGAGTAGGTAATCAGGTCTGGGACTGCGTCACCATTCAGGTCGCCGACCCCGACCCAGCCGTGTCGCGAATAGCCAAACATTTCAGCACCGTACGACGTGGTCAGTGACACCGAGGGGCACGAAAATTTGTCGCACGACATCGTCAAAGAGGGCTCGTATTTTCCTCCGAGCTTGTAGAACGTATCGGTACGGTCGATCTTGACTCCATATACCGCTACAGACGGGAACCTCTGGGTGAGCAACAGGTCCGACGCGCCATCGGCATTCACGTCAACAACATTAATTGATTGATAGGGCAGTGTCTGCCCAGCCAAGTAGGGGCTAAGATTGTACTGAACCTTGCGAGATTGGCTACCACATCCAGCCGCCTCAAAGACTGCGTGATTTATCGTGGGGAACGTCGCGAGTCGCCCAACAAGAAGGTCGTCACAGCCGTCGCCATTGAAGTCACCCGCGCGGAGGTCCTCAATGCCAGCTGACGGAAGGGTCGCAGCGGCCTGGTAGGCTTCGCGAGGCTTCTCGTACTCAAACCGCGTCGGGCGATAGCAACGGCCGGCGTCGTCGCAGCGCTGCACGCTCGCTAGCAGCGACGGGTCGAGGATATTTGCCGCGGCGTGGTATGCAAATCGGTACTCACCAACCATCGCTGTCTGCTGTGGATTGGGTGCGTACAAACGCACTGCCTTTAGTCGTTGGCTGTTCGCAATTCGAAGGCCCGACACGACTTGAACCGACCCATC
>JANOHG010000010.1:0-11535 GCA_031406375.1 Archangiaceae bacterium
CGCGACTTCCGCCAGGACGCCGATCGCCTCTTCTATTACCCACGAATGCAGCTGCTTGTTGCTGCACGTGCCGCGGGGATCGACGCGATTGACTCGGTCACGGTGCAATTTAAGGATCTCGAGCAGCTCGCACGCGACGCGAAACATGCGGCGCAGCTTGGATTCGACGGCAAGTGGGCGATTCACCCCTCACAGCTGCCAGCGATCCACGCGGCGTTCACTCCTACGGCTGAGGAGATTGAACGAGCGAAGAAGATCGTCGAAACCTACGCCCAAGCCGATCGCAACGGCCTGGGAGCGATCGTCTACGGCGATGAAATGGTCGACGCGGCCACCCTGAAAGTCGAAGAGAAGCGGTTGGCGGTCGCGCGACGCGCCGGGCTGTCGTACTAGCCGACTTCGAGCAGCTCAACCTCGAAGATCAAGGTCGAATTGCCTGGGATCACCGGCGGAAATCCGCGGGCCCCGTACCCCATCTCAGGTGGAATGGTCAGCTTGCGCAGCCCACCGATCTTCATCCCTGCGACGCCCTCATCCCACCCTTTGATCACCTGGCCAGCGCCCAGAGTGAATTTGAAGCCTTCATTGCGATCACGCGAGCTGTCGAACTTCGAGCCATTGGTCAGGGTTCCGACGTAGTGGACGGTGACCGGTTTTCCAGACTTGGCTTCGGTACCCGTGCCCACCTTCGTGTCTTCGATTTGCAGCGGCATGCTCGCGCTCCAGCGGTTTGAGAAGGAGCGTGACCTTAGTCGCACGGCTTATCTGAGCAAGAGCGCTTGTCAGGGCGAAGTGCCCTGGGTCTCGCATGCGCGGCTTCAGTTTGCGTTCGAGTGGATCGCTTCGAGTCGGCCGCGACGACCTGCGCGCTGACCGCCGATGATGTTTAACCCATTGGGTTGCGCGTGATGCCCCGGGCTCGTAGACATCGGGCGCACATCAAGGGGACTTTTTTGGCAAAATGGCGAACATGAACGGAAAGCGGGTGTTGATCACGGGTGGCACCGCGGGAATCGGCAAGCAGGCTGCGATCGCGCTGCTGCAGATGGGCGCTCAGGTGGTGATCGTTGGGCGCAACCTCGAAAAAACGAAGGCGGTCGTCGAAGAGCTGAAGACCCGCACCGCGAACCCGAAGCTCGAGTTTCTGATCGCCGATTTGTCGTCGATGGCTGAGGTCAAGCGGGTGGCGACCGAGTTCAAGGCGAAGTACGACCGGCTCGATGTGCTGCTCAACAACGCCGGTGCAATGTTCCCCGGCCGCACCACCACCATTGATGGGTATGAGCGGACGATGGCCACCAACCATCTGGCCTACTTCGTGCTCGCCAATGAGCTGATTCCGATTCTGGAAAAGTCGGCGCCTTCGAGAATCGTCAACGTCTCGAGTAATGCGCACATGAGTGGACAGCTCGACTGGGACGACTTCATGGCCGAGAAGTCGTACAGCACCTTCAGTCAGTACTCGCGCAGCAAGGCTGCCAACATCCTTTTCACCCGCGAGCTTGCTCGGCGCGTGAAAGACAAGCGGATCACCGTCAATTGCCTGCACCCTGGTTTCGTCGCCTCGGATTTTCTGGCGAAGCCAGGGTTCTGGAACTTCATCAAGCCAATCGCTTATCTGTTTGCGATTGACGAGGTCGAGGGCGCGAAGACCAGCGTGTTTCTGGCGTCGTCTCCCGAAGTCGAAGGCGTCACCGGCAAGTACTTCATCAAGAGCAAAGAGAAGCGCCCGCGTGCGTTTTGCGAAGACGATGCGTCGGCCACCCGTCTGTGGGAGCTCAGCGAGAAGCTGGTCTCGAACGTCGGCGCGGCGACGAAGGCCGCTTAAGCTTAAGCGCCCGTCAGCGCGAACTTTGGGGACGGTGACGAGGCTTCGCTTAAGGAAGTGATGCGAGGCTGCTGGGAGGACGACGGGTACTTCAAGATCGAGTAAACGCTCGTGCGTTCATGGCTCTTCTCAAACCATTCCGTGGTCTCCGCCCTCCCAAAACGAAGGTTCTCAAGGTTGCCGCCCCGCCGTACGACGTGGTGAGCAGCGCAGAGGCGCGCGAGTATTCAGCGGGCAATCTCGACAGCTTCTTTCGAATTTCAAGGCCCGAGGTCGGTTTGCCCGAGCACACCGACGAGCACTCGGCCGCGGTCTACGCCCAGGGTGCATTGAGTTTGAAGGACTTCGTCACCCGCAGAGTTCTCGTTCGCGACGCCGAGCCTCACTTCTACGTCTATCGCCAGAAGATGGGCGCGCACGTTCAAACGGGGCTGGTGGCTGCGGCGAGCGTCGATGAGTACAACCGCGGGCTGATTAAGAAGCATGAGCTGACCCGTGAAGACAAAGAGGATGATCGCACCCGCCACATCGACGCGCTCGACGCGAACGATGAACCGGTGTTCCTTGCCTATCGGGGGAACGCAGCGATCGACGCGTTGATCGGCGAGGTCACCGCGACGGCTGCCGAGTACGACTTCGTGACCGACGATGGCATTGGCCACACCTTTTGGGTTGCAGCAGAGGCGTTCAGCCCGTTGGTGAGTGCGGCGTTCAGCAAAGTCGATGGGCTCTATATCGCCGATGGCCATCACCGTTCGGCCGCCGCCTCACGGGTTCACAACCTGCGACAGGGAAAGCCCGGCAACCACGACGCGTTCCTCGCGGTCGTCTTCCCGCATAACCAGCTTCAGATTCTCGACTACAACCGGCTGGTGAAGGACCTCAACGGAATCGACGCGGTAACGTTCTTGAGCCGGGTCAGCGAACGGTTCACCGTCGAGAAGACGAGCCGGGCCAAGCCTGAAGCCGTGCACCGCTTCAGAATGTTTCTCGAAGGGCAGTGGTACGCGCTGGCCGCTCGTCCTGGCTCGTGGGATCAAACGCCCATTGGGGTGCTCGATGTCACGATCCTTCAGCGCAACTTGCTGGCTCGGGTGCTGGCGATCGGCGACCCCCGCACCGACAAGCGCATCGAATTCGTCGGCGGGATTCGAGGAACCTCGGAACTCGAGAAGCGCGTGAGATCAGGCACCGCCGCGGTTGCGTTCGCGATGTTTCCCACCGTCGTCGAGCAGTTGATGGCGATCGCCGACGCTCAAGAGATCATGCCGCCCAAGTCAACCTGGTTTGAACCGAAGCTCCGTTCGGGGTTGGTCGTGCACCCGTTCAGCGGCTGATCGCCCGTGGTGTCTTCGACCGCGAATCGCGCATTGCGAATTGTTTCCAAATCGTGCCGAAATGGCCCGAGCATCGCGGCTCATGGAACTCAGAGCGTGTCTGTGTCTGCTGGCGCTGACTTCGTGCGCGACGACACGAGGGCAGCCAGTGAGCGCGCCAGGCGAGCTCGCGTATCGAATCACCCACCCATCGGCGGCCCGCGCGGTAGACGTTGAGATTCTGCGCATCCGCGGCGCGCCCGCAGCGTTCAGCTTCAGTAATCCTGGAGCGGTCGATCGGGTGCGCGCGCAGTTGCAGGACGGTAGCCAGGTCGAGCTTGGCGTTCCAAGCTCAGGAGAGCTCGACGTTCCGAACGACTGGGTCGCGCTTCGCTACCGTTTCTCGCTCGACGAAGTGCAGCGGTCATGGGGCTCGACGGATCTGAGCTGGGGCGTGGCGGGCGAAACCGATCTGCTTCTATCAGGCGCTTGCTGGCTGTTGCGGCCGCGCGTCGGCATCGCCGAGCTGACCGTGACGATCACCAGCGCGGCCGTCGACCTGCTTCTTCCATGGGAAAAGCAGACCGAAGGCCACTGGCGCGTGACTTCGACCGAGTTGGTCGATTCGGGCTTTCACGCTGTTGGAGGCCGAAGGTGTTACCTCACCGTCGGAAGCGGAAAGCTCGAGGTCGCCTTGCTCGGGCCACCACACCCCTTGGGCGACGCGGCGATCTGCGAGTGGATTCGAAGCTCGGCTGCCGAAGTGTTGCTGGTACGACAAGAGTTTCCCGTGGCGCGCGCGGCGATTTCAGTGGTGCCCGTACAGTCAAACGAAGCCAGCCCCTTTGGAAGGATGCTCACCAGCACCCCGCGCTCGTTCGGATTTCTGGTCGGCAGTGAGGCGCGATCAGAGGACTTCACCAAAGACATCGTGGCGCTTCACGAACTGTTGCACCTGGCGCACCCCGCGTTTTTTCCGAAAGAGACCTGGTTGAGCGAGGGATTCGCGACCTACTTCGCTGAAGTCGCCCGGGCGCGCTCGGGCCGACAGACGCCGCAGAACGCATGGGAAGAGCTGCTAGACGGCTTCGAGCGCGGCGCAGAAGTCGCATCTGGAATGCGAATGGACGAAGTGATTCGTGAACGGGGCGTCGCAGGCCGACTGCGCGCGGCGTCGTGGGTGGGGGTGTTTTTTCTGCTCGCGCTCGACCTCGAGATCCGCCAGCGCACTGCAGGCAAGCAAGGGCTCGATGAGGTGTTCAACCGGCTCACCAGCTCCAGCACGCTCTCGCGCACCGAGTTCGCGAGCAAAGTTGACGCCGTCGCCGGGCAGCCAGTCTTCGATGCGGTCTTTGCTGCCCAGGCCGGTCACCGGGCGTTCGCCGGCCAGCGCGATTTGCTCGATGAGCTGGGCGTGGTCAGGCGAGACGGAAAGGTGACCTTCGAGGCGACCGCGCGATCGGAAGATCGAGACGCGCTGATGCGCCCCAGGCCGATGACGAAGCTCTGAAAACCCCCCTTCGCGATTTTCGAAGTGGGGCGCGATATAGGGCCGCCATGCGCGTGATCAACTTCAACGCTGGCCCCGCAGGTCTGCCTCTTCCTGCTCTAGAACGTGCCCGTGATGAGCTGCTCGATTTTCACGGGTCTGGAATGTCGATCATGGAGCATTCTCATCGCGGCAAGGACTACGAGGCGGTTCACACCGAAGCGATTTCGCTGCTGACCGAGTTGCTGACGATTCCGTCGTCGCACCAGGTGTTGTTTCTGCAGGGTGGAGGCCACCTACAGTTCGCGATGGTGCCAATGAACTTCCTGCGCGCAGGTGCAAGCGCCGACTACGTGCTCACCGATGGCTGGTCCGAGAAGGCGCACGAAGAGGCCAAAGGCATCGGCGCCGTGAAGGTCGCTTCGAACACGAAGACCGCCGAAGGCAAATACCTGCGGGTACCGTCGCAGCAAGAAGTACAGCTTGACCCCCAAGCGGCATACGTCCACACCACCAGCAACAACACGCTGTCCGGTACCCAGTTTCAGAACCTGCTTGAAACGGGATCCGTTCCGCACGTGTGCGACATGAGCTCGGATTTTCTCTGGCGCCCGATTGACGTCTCGAAGTTCGGCCTCATCTACGCAGGCGCTCAGAAGAACATTGGCCCATCGGGCCTGGTGGTCGCGATCGCCCGCAAAGACTGGATGGCCAGCGGCAGGGACGACATCCCCAAGATCCTGCGGTACCAAACGCACGCGAAAGAGAACTCGCTGTACAACACGCCGAACACCTGGGGCATCTACCTGGCGCGCAATGTCCTCCAGTGGCTCAAGGACATCGGCGGGCTGCCGAGAATCGAGCAGCGCAACCGAGCCAAAGCCTCTGCGCTTTACGCGGCCATCGACGGCAGCGCAGGCTTCTTCAAAGCCAGTGTCGAACCCGCAAGCCGGTCGACAATGAACATCGTCTTTCGGCTGGCATCCGAAGCGCTCGAGGAAAAGTTCATTGCCGAGGCGAGAAAGGCATCAATGGTCGGTCTGAAAGGACATCGAAGCACCGGCGGCATCCGAGTCTCAGCGTACAACGCCGTGTCCGAAGCCGACATCGCCACCCTGGTGTCGTTCATGAAATCGTTCACCCAGGCCAATGGCTAACATTTCGGCACAACAGGTCTGCTGATGCATCGTAGGTTGCGCTCCAT
The DNA here is from genome assembly GCA_031406375.1 of Archangiaceae bacterium. Taxonomy (GTDB): domain Bacteria; phylum Myxococcota; class Myxococcia; order Myxococcales; family Myxococcaceae; genus JAGSPQ01. The sequence continues at coordinate 5,838 of JANOHG010000010.1, forward strand.
GCGCATTCTCCGTTTCGTCTGTGTCGCAGTTCTCGCCAGCGCCTGCGCCACACCGCAGGCCGAGCAGAAGTCCGACCCGATTGCTTTGGCCGTTGCCCAGGCGCCAGCTCCGACGGCGAACCTGCTGCTGCCTCCGGGCCTGGACGAAACCGCGATGGATCCGACGGCAGATCCATGCGGCGATTTTTACCAGTTTGCCTGCGGCAACTGGATGAAGACGGCTGAGATCCCTTCCGATCGCGCGATCGCCTCACGTGGCTTCGTCGCAATCGCCGAACGCAACGAGCAGATCCTCAAGGCTATCCTCGAAGAGGCGGCCGACGGAAAGCTGCCTGAAGGCACCGCGTTCGCTCAACAGCTGGGCGACTACTACGCGTCGTGCATCGACGAGGCGAAGCTCGAAGGCGCGATTTTTGAACTCCAAGCGTTCTCGAAGAGCCTCACCTCGCCCAAGAATTCCAAGGAACTGGCGCAGGCGGTCGGCACGCTTCACGCCTCGGGCATCAACGCGCTGTTCAACCCGGGCGCGCAGCAGGACCTCAAGAGCTCGACCGAGGTGATTTCGGGCCTTCATCAAGGAGGACTGGGGTTGCCCGATCGCGACTACTACGTGCTCGATGACGCGAAGACGAAGGGAATCCGCGAGGCGTATCTTGCCTACGTCGAGAACATGTTCGTGCTGATGGGCGAAAAGGCTCTGGCAGCGAAGAAGGCTGCCGGGTTGGTGATGGACCTCGAGACCCGACTGGCGAAGGCGTCACAGACCCGGGTCGAGCGACGTGATCCCAGTTCCCAGTACAACCGCGTCGATCGCAAGGGGCTCAAAGAGAAGGCGCCCAACTTCCAGTGGGATGTCTACTACGACGCGGTTGGCGCGAAGAGCGTGCAGGCGATCAACGTCAACCACATTCCCTTCTTTGCCGAGCTTTCTGCCGCCGCGAAGGACGTCAAGCCCGAGACGTGGAAGGCATACCTGACCTGGGTAATCGTGCGCTCGACGATTCCAGCCCTTCCAAAGAGGCTGCAAGACGCGAACTTCGAATATGCCGCGAAGAACTTCACCGGAGCGAAGGCCGATCGCCCTCGTTGGAAGAAGTGCGTCGCCTTCGCGGAAGGCGATCTTCCGGAGGCGTTGGGTCGTGAGTTCGTGCGCCGTACGTTCGGCGAAGATGGGAAGAAGCGCACCAACGCGATGGTCGAAGCGCTGCAGGGCTCGATCAAACAGAACCTCGAAGCAATCACCTGGATGGAAGCTGCCACCAAGCCTGCTGCGTACGCCAAGCTCGATCGAATGGTGAAGAACAACAAGATTGGTTACCCGGATGTCTGGCGCGACTACTCGGGTCTCAAGACGGATCGCGGCTCGTTCTTCAAGAACTCGATCGAGGGCAATCGCTTTGAGATGAAGCGGCAGCTGGCGAAGATCGGCAAGAGCGTCGACCGCAACGAATGGCTGATGTCGGCGTCCGCCGTCAACGCCTACAACGATCCGCAAAAGAACGAAATCGTCTTCCCCGCTGGAATTCTGCAGCCACCGTTCTTTAGTCGGCAAGCGACTGATGCGGTGAACTTTGGCTCGATGGGCATGATCGTCGGGCACGAAATCACCCACGGCTTCGACGATGAGGGCCGCAAGTTCGACCTGGATGGCAACCTGAAGGACTGGTGGAGCGAAGGCAGCGCGAAGGCGTTCGAGACGCGGGCCGAGTGCGTGAAGAAGCAATACGACGCCTACGTGGCGATCGATGACGTCAAGGTGAAGGGCGATCTCACCCTGGGCGAGAACACCGCCGATTTGGGAGGATTGAAGCTCGCGCACGCGGCGATGATCAGCTGGTACCTGGGCAAGAGAGGGGATCCGGAAGACGCGATTGCGTACCGGTACAACACGTCGCAGCAGTTCTTCCTCGGGTTCGCACAGTCGTGGTGCACCAAGATGCGCCCTGAGAATGCGCGGCTTCGCGCGGCGACCGACCCCCATGCTCCTCCGTATTGGCGCGTGATTGGGCCACTGTCGAACAGCGACGCTTTTCAGAAGGCATTTGCGTGCAAGGCCGGAAGCAAGATGGTGCGCGGTGGATCCGATCGGTGCGATATCTGGTAGTTGGCTGGTTGACCAAAAGGTGCGCTTGACTCGTACCCAGCGCGCTGTGGCAGTGTTTTGGCCGAATGACCAACGCGCAAGCCGCCTTCGCCACTGATTCGAGGATCCTGGTCGCCGCCGGAAAGCTGTTTCGCGAGAAGGGTTTCTCGGCGACGACCGTGCGCGAGATTGCCAGCGGAGCGCAGATGCTGCCGGGCAGCCTTCACTATCGCTACGCGAGCAAGGACGAGATTCTGATCGCTCTGATGCGGCGCGGAATCGAGCGCGCGATCGAAGCAGTTCAGATCGCGGTCGGTGGTGTTCGCGATCCCGTCGAGCGCCTGCGGTTGGGGATGCGCGCGCATCTGAAGGTGCTGCTGACCGGCGAAGACGCGCTGTATGTGCTGCTGTTCGATTGGCGTTCGCTGCCTTTGGGCGCGAGGGCGGGCGTCGAACGTGAACGGGGCAAGTACCAATCGTTCTGGGACGGGATGTTGTTCGAAGCAGTCGGCACCGGGCGCGCGCGACCGATGATAGATCTCGAAGCGGTGCGCGAGTTCGGGTTCGGAGCGATCAACTGGGTCGCCACCTGGTACCGCCCCAATGCCGGTCGCACGCCCGAGCAGATCGCCGACGCGTTCTGGACCTTCATGGCGTACGGATTGTTGGCCGAGGGCGCGCGTCCTCCCGATGTCAGCGCACTCTTCGAAGCCTTGTTGCCTAAGGAGCCCCACGGATGAACATCCCCAGCCTCAACACCCTGCTCGACACCGTGCCGCTGATGAAGGACGCCAGCAAGAGCGGCAACCTCGCCGTCCTCAAGTCCTTGCTGGGCCCGGCTTACCGCGGACTGATTCAGCAGCGCGGCAAGTCCGAAGTGGCCACCGCGATGCGCGCGAGGCACGACGTGCACTTCGATTGGCACTACCTAAGAGATCACACCGAACTGGCGCGGCTGTACGAGGCCGCGAAACTGGGGCAATGGAACCCCAGCACCGAGCTCGATTGGAGCACCAACGTCGATCCCGAGGACCAGACGCGGCGTTTGGTGCCCACCGAATTCATTCCCGTGTGCAAGTTGCAGTCGTGGAAGCGGCTCAGCCTGCGCGAGCAGAACCAGCAGAACCTTGCGATGATGGCTTGGTTTCTTTCCCAGTTTCTTCACGGCGAGCAAGGCGCGCTTTACGCGGCCTGCCAGGTAACCGAGGCAGTGCCGTGGCTCGATGGCAAGCTCTATGGCAGCACGCAGGTCGTCGACGAAGGCCGGCACGTCGAAGTGTTCCACGCGTACCTGACCCGCAAGCTCGAGAAGAAGTACGAAATCAACGACAACCTCTACGTGGTGATCGACGCGTTGATGACCGACGCGCGGTGGGACATGAAGTTTCTCGGGATGCAGATCATGATCGAAGGCCTCGCGCTGGGCGCCTTTGGCATGTTCCAGCAGGCGACCCGCGAACCGCTGCTGAAGAGCCTTCTCACCTACGTCATCACCGACGAAGCCCGTCACGTGCACTATGGCGTGTTGGCCCTACAGGAATATCTGAAGGTCCTCTCGGATCGCGAGCGCCGCGAGCGCGAAGACTGGGCGTTCGAGGTCTGTCTGTTTCTGCGCAACCGGTTCTTCGCGCATGAGTTCTACGACGAGTACTACGCGCACCAGATGAGCCGAAGGGCGTGGGATCAGCTGGTGCTTGGCAGTGAAATGATGGCGATGTTTCGCCGCACGATGTTCAAGCGGGTGATCCCCAACCTGAAGCGAATCGGGCTCCTTAGCGATCGGATCCGGCCGAAGTACGCCGAGCTCGGGTTGTTGCAGTACGAGTCTGGCAGGGCGGCCCCTGAACTCAGCGCGTCCGATTTGCTCGAAGACGGTTAGAACTTCCATTCGGTTTCGAGCACAAATATGAGCGCTGTATGCGCCTAGTCCCCTTGTGTCTCGCCCTTTGTCTCGTTGGCTGTGCCACCACCTACAATGCGAACTGGACGGAGCCCGCAGCAGCAGTGGCGGCTCCGACGGCCGACGAAGCGCTGAAAGCAACCATCGAGGAAGGTGAGGCGCTCTGGAAGGACAGAAGCGACAAGACCGCTCTCCAGGCGGCGATCAATAAATGGGAAAGCGCGGCTGCAAAGAGCGCCGACGCCGATCTGTTCGCGAAGATCGCGCGCGCTCACTACCTGCTGGGTGATGGGTTTCATGGGCTGGAAGGAAACGCTGAGCAGCGCGATTCCGAGTACCAGCTGGGTCTCGACTGGGCGACCAAAGCGCTGAAGCTCGCGGCACCCGAGTTCGCGAAGGCGATGGCGGAAGGCAAAAAGCACAGCGAGGCGATCGTTCTGGCGCCCAAGGAATCGGTCGCGGCGGCCTATTGGTATGCGACGAATCTGGGCAAGTGGGCGGCGGCGCGCGGCTTCGCGACCCGTCTTCGCTACAAGGACGACGTCAAGGCGACGATGGACAACATCAAGAAGCTCGACGAGATGTTTTTCCACGCTGCGCCGTACCGTTACCTTGGCAGCTTCGAGGCGCTCACTGCAGGTCTCGCAGGTGGATCGTTGGAGAAGAGCGAAGAGCACTTCAAGAAAGGGGTCGAGCTCGCGCCGAACTACTTTGGCACCAAAGTGCTGTGGGCTGAGTACTTGTGCGTGAAGCGCCAGGACAAAGCGATGTTCAAGCAACTGCTGGACGAGGTGGTCGCAGGGAACGCTTCGGTGGTTCCAGAGATCGAGCCCGAGAACAAGATTGAGCAGCAGAAGGCGAAAAAGCTGCTCGCGAAGATCGACGACCTCTTCTGAGCAGCGCCCTTCAAAACAGTGACAGTTGTGGGGTCAACTTCGCGGGGCGCCGAAAGGTCGTCGTCGGTTCAGGCGCATCGAACCGACCGACGAGGCCGAGGCGCTTGATCGTGACCTCGAAGGCGCGCGCAATCATCTCGGCGTACGGACCTTCACCTTTGCCACGAATGCCCCACCGAGAATCGTAAAGGTTTCCACCGCGCGTTTCGCGCACGCGGTGAAGAATCTTGTCGGCGCGAAGCGGCAGCACAGCGCGGATTCGTTCTTCGAACACCGCCTTCACGCTCGACGGCAGCCGGAGCAGCACGTAGCCGGCGAAATGGGCGCCCGCGTCTTTGGCCGCCTCGAGCACGAGCGCCAGCCCTTCATCGCTGACTCCGGGAATGATCGGAGCCACCATCACCCCAACCGGAACCCCCGCAGCCGCGAGCCTTCGAACCGCCTCCATTCTGCGCTGGGGAGTCGGCACTCCTGGCTCGATCGCCCGCGCCATCGTCGGGTCCCAGATTGGGATGCTGATCGCAACGCTGATCAACGCTTCGCGGTTCAGCTTCAACAGCAGGTCGAGATCGCGCTCGATCAACACGCCTTTGGTGATCATCGACACCGGGTTGCGATATTCGGCGCACACTTTCAGACACTCGCGGGTCAGCTTCAACGACGCCTCGAGGGGCTGGTAGCAATCGGTGACGCCCGAGAACATCAGCAATTCGCCTTTCCAAGAGGGTCGATCGAAGGTGTTGCGCAGCAGTTGGGCTGCGTTCAGCTTGACCATGATCTTGGTGTCGAAGTCGGTGCCAGCGCCAAAGCTCAGGTACT
>JANOHG010000012.1:0-3561 GCA_031406375.1 Archangiaceae bacterium
GAACGTCCAGTCGGGTCGCGCCGGCGAGGACGACGTCGCGGTAGACGAGCTGCTCTGGGACTTGGAAGCCGGCGACCGACTGTCCTTCGCCGCCCCCCTCGTTGAACACCCCGCCGGGGGTCGTTCCGTTCGGGTCCCAGGTCTCAGCTTGAACCCTGGACGGCTGTCCTGCGTCGGGAGGAGGAGGCGACGCCCCTTTGGGAAGCCTGAGCCAGTGAGAATCGCTCGAGCAAGAGCAGCCTCCGGCTGCGAGCGCGGTGATCAGCACCAGAAGGGCCTGTGGATGTTGTGATTCGTTTTGCATGTAATCCCTTGCCAGGCTGGAGTTGCGGCGACGAGGCGTGGCAGTGCACGGGAGGCGCCACCGCGAACGCCAATCGTTGTCACGACTTGCGAATGTCGCCGGTCAACCGCAACCTGACCTTTTTGACGCCGAGTGGAGTGCCCACGCTCCAGCCCAAAGCCGTTCGATTCGGTCGTTCGCGCAGCTGGCGCTCGAGGCGATTGAGCGCCCGGTTCCGGGCGCCGAGGACGCGTTGATTCGACAGCAGGCGACGGCTGCGAGCACCGGAGCTCTGGTAGGCTCTTCCAAATGGCCGTATCGAAAAAAGATCGGGAACACTTTCAGGCGATTGCCGATGCAATGGCGCGCCTCAATGTTGAGTCAATCGTCAAAGAGCAGGCACTGACTCCGGGCCAGAGAATTCAGGCCGCGCTTCGGATGACTGATGTTTTTCTGAAGTCGGCCCAGGGCGCTGCCAAGCCGGCCCCGCCGAGCTTGAAAGCGTTGTGGCAGCTGCACCATGGCTGAACTCGGCCCATCAGAACGGTCATTCGAATTGGTCGCTGCCGCCCTCGAAGAAGCAGCGGTTGACGGCGCGTTCATTGGAGCGCTCGCCGCGATCGCGTGGGGCCGGATTCGGACGACGACCGACGTCGACCTCGTCATTCCTGCGACCCACGCGGCTCTCGACGCAATCACCAGGGCACTGCGTCCCAAGGGGTTCAAGGTCGGAGCCCCTGTGCTGTCAGATTCGAGCGACCCGTTTCCTGACATTTCGGTGTTCTGGAGCAACGAGATCCCCTCCGTTCGAGTCGACGTGTTTCACGCGAAGACCGGGTTCGAGCAGGAAGTTCTCCAGACGGCGCAGGAGGCTGACGTTGGAGGCCGACGAATCCGCGTTGCCCGGGCAGAGGCAGTCATCGTTTACAAGGTGCTCGCGAGTCGGGCCAAAGACGAAGCCGATTTGACGTCGGTCTTCGAGGCCTCGGTGGCGACGGGGCGACACCTCGACTGGTCACAGATCGATCGCTGGGCTGCTGACTGGGGAATCACGGACCGGCTGGCGGTCTGGAGATCCAAGTACGAACCCCAAACACGCTAAGCCAGCCACGAGCCCCGCAGATGCAGCGACCAGGCTGCCGCAGGAGGCACGAGCAGCGACTGCGCCGGATCAGTTCAACGGCGGAAGTCAGCACGTTGTCCTTGGTCGCGCCCGACACCGAGACGAGCGACTGACTGCCTACTTCCATCGTTACCGCAGCATCACCGCTGAATGATCCTTTAAGTGCCATCGGCCAACATCCCAGAGCGATACACGACGGCGCAGACGGTCGCTCCAAGCAGGTGTCTGGCCGGTAGCTCGACCTGGCCTGAGGCCCTTACAGTTCGCCCCCCTCGACGCTACTGTTCGCCTTCAATGATTGGATCATCGCTGCGTGACCTGGGTCTGGATCTCGTCGAGGACGCACAGTGGGAACGCGCGTTGGGGGTCTTTGCTGAAGCGGTGCGCCGTCAGCCGGCAGACCATCGATCACGGATGATGGCGGCGCGGTGCTACGAAAAACTCAGTGAGCCCGAACGTGCAGTGACCGTGTTTCACGCGTGCGCCGAAGGGTTGCTGCGCCGCGACTACCTGCTGTCAGGGATAGCGGCCTGCAAGCACGCAGCGTTGTTGTCTCCGAATGAGAAGCGGCTGAAAGAGACACTGTGTCGGATTCATTCCCGGGCAGAACGGGCCGCTGCGGGTCGGGCTGCTGGGCCGCCTCCGCTTCCGCCTGAGACTTTGTACGACGGGAAAGTCGAGACGGACTTGATGGCGCTGCATGGCTCGGATCTCTCAGACGGGGCGATTGAAGTGCTTGGCGCCGCCGACACCAGCGGGTCGGCAGCCGACCCCGACGCGCGCCCTCCGCTGCCGCTGTTCGCCGAGTTGAGCCGCGAGGCCTTTGTCGATCTGGTCGAGCTGATGGAGTACCGCGAAGTGCCTCCTGGCACGGTGATCAGCGAGGAAGGCCGCACGGGTGAGGCGATCTGCGTGATTGTCGCCGGCAAGGCCGAGGTCACCCGCATGGTCCAGACGGAAGCCAAGACGTTGGCGTTCCTTTCCGGAGGCAGCATCTTCGGAGAGCTCTCGGTTTTGACCGGCTCTTCACCCACGGCGACCGTCACCGCGGTGTCGGAGGTCGACCTGTTCGAGATCAAGCGCGACCACCTGAACCAGCTGGCGCGTAAACACCCTTCGGTTCCCCAGGTGCTGGCGACGTTTGCGCAAGCGCGGATGGCGAAGAACCTGGTCGCGACTTCGCCCTTGTTTCAAAGCATCCCCGCGGCAGAACGCGGAGCGCTGCTTGGTCGCTTTCTCTTCAAAGGACTTCAAACCAACGAGAAAGCGATCGTCGAAGGCGACTACTCGCCGGGGATGTACATGGTGCTCGCAGGAGAGCTCGTCGTTCAAAAATCGGATCCCGCCGGAGGCATGGTGTCGTTAGGAATCCTTCGTGAGGGCGACATCGCCGGCGAGATGTCGTTGCTGACCGGCCTGCGCGCGTCGGCCACCGTGCAGGCGACCCGAAAGACCGCGACGGCATTTCTCGAACGAAAGACGTTCGACGAATTGTTGAAGAGCTTTCCCGCCGTGGGCCAGTACCTGGAGGGTTTGTCGGTGAAACGAATGAAGCTGATCGGTGAGGCGCTTCGGCCGGCAGAAATTCTCGACGCCGATGAGCTGGTCGTCGAGTGAAGCTGTCGGCGCGTGCCATCGGAATCATTCTCGGCGTCCTGGCCGCGCTGCTGACGCTGTGGCTGTGGCCAAAGCCAGCTTTGTCTGCAGAGGATGAGATCCGCGCGTTGGTCGCCCAGTGCGTGGAGGCGGCTGAAGACAAAGAGCTGGGGACGATTACCGACGCGATGGCCGAAGACTTCAGCGGCCCCTCGGGCGCGTCGCGCGACGACGTCAAACGAATGATCGCGTTTGCGGTGCTGCGCGACAAAGAATCGGTGGCGGTGTTCAACCCGAAGCTCGCTGTCACTGTGACGGCCACCAACAACGCCGAGGTGAGTGGAAAGTTCGTGTTCGCGCGCGCGAAGGCGAAGAGCTTCGACGCGTTGCCTGAGGGTGCGGTGGTGAACGCCTATGAAATCGACGCCAAGCTGCAGAAGCGAGAGGGCAAGTGGCGGTTCATTTCCGCCACCTACAAGCAGGGTTACTGAATCAGCTTGGTCGCTTCTTCCTTCCAGGCTTTGGCGATTTCCCTCTGCTTGGCCGCGATCAGTTTCTG
>JANOHG010000050.1:0-3068 GCA_031406375.1 Archangiaceae bacterium
TCAGCGCTTGCCGATGAAGCCCAAACGGTCGGCTCGTCGGAAGGCAATCAGACCAAAGACGTGAAGCTGGTGGTGCCTGAGAAGTGGGCGCAGACCTGGCTTGCTCGCAACGTGATTGATCGCAATGTCGCCGAAGCGAAGGTCAAAGTGCCCAACACCGGAGCCAATCAGGTTCGGTCGATTCTCGGCTTGCCCGTGCAGGGGACGACGCTGAAGCTGGACTCGGATGTCTGGCTGCCCCGGTTGCAGCTGGCCGATGCGATCTCCGCTGCAGGTCGGTACCACGACGCCGGGCCGACGAAGCCTGCTCCGATGGCGCCGTAGGTGAGGGAGGTCGATTTTCTGATAACAAACCTGCTCGTGGGCTCTGTGATGCGATGTCGTCTCGCCATTCTTGTCTCAAGCGCGCTCTTTGCTGCGGGCTGTCGTTCGCTGCCCAGCTACATGCGCGAAGTGAATCCCGTACGGGAATTGAAGGCCCCAGCGGATCGCGCGTTGATGGTGTTCGTTCGCTCGGATGGCAGCGACCTTGCTGCGCACCTGATGGATGACAAAGGCACGTTCCTCGGCACCGCGCTGTCTGGCGCCCACTTCTCGGTGGTGCGGCCGGTGGGCCGTCAGCAGTTCGTCGTGTTTACGGGCGATGCCGCCGACGCGTTGGTCGCCGAGTTGGCAGCGGGGTTGGTGTACTTCGTCGAGCTTGCGCCTTCGACGGCGGCGGGGCCACCGCGGTTCATCTTCAAGGCGAGTGCGCGAGGCACCAAGCTCTTCCCGTTCAAGGAAGAGTGGATCGAAGAGACCACCCAATTCCGTGTCGATGCAAAGCTGGCGAAAGCCGAGATGAACGCCGAAGCAGCAAAGCGGAGTGAGAAGGTGCTGAAGGACGCCAACGAACGGCTGCGCAAGTACGAAGGCCAGCAGCTCAAAGAGCACACGCTGGCGCAAACCGATGGGCATTCAGCCGTCGGCATTCCAGGCACGATTCGTTACTCAGTTCCGGCGCCGTTGCCGATTCCATTCGCCCTGCCGGCTCCCGTGCCCGTGCCCGTGCCCGTGCCCGTGCCCGTGCCCGTGCGTACGCCCACGACCGCTGCGGCGCCGGTGAGCCCAGGATTCATGCCCGAAGAGTTCCCCGCGCCTCCGCCGCCTGGCCCACCCCCCGAGCTGTTGCCCGAACCGTCGGGGATCAAGCGCGGCTACCTCAAAGGCACGTTGGTTCGGGTGACGCTCAAGAATGGAACAGTGTGGCTCGGCGAGGTGATGCGCGAGACGAAGGTCGACCTGAAGATCTCGGTGGGCGCAGCGACCCAGCTGCTCGACTTCGTCGACATGTCGTCCGTCGAGGAGCTCTCACATCGGAAGTGAAGTCGCGGCTTTCTGGACCAGTGACCTGAACGCTGACCATACGCACACGCGCATAATACGCGTTTTATACGCTGTCGCGAATACGGCACCGAGGTCGGTCATCTCGAGCGCGCGCCAAGCGGCGCGGTGTCCTTCGCCTACTCCTCAACCTGGCCGAGCGTGCCACTGGCCTCATGCGACGAGCGGCCCTGAAGTAAAAGCGCGCGAACGGAAAAGGGGCCACGCGAAGCGTCGCCCGAGGAGCCAGGACGCGCGTCAGTGACCGCCGCACTGATGGGCCGGAGCCTGATTCGACCAGACCTCTTCGCCTGCGCGCTGGAAGTAGAACGGCGCGCGCTTGCGCTCGCGCGGCCACAGCTCGTCGAGGCTCGCCGCCGAATAGAGCCTGCCTGCGAGCATCGTGAAGCGAACCTCGCGCGTGTTCTCGATTTTCTCGAGTGGATTCTTGTCGAGCACCACCAGGTCGGCCAGCTTACCGGGCTCGAGTGAGCCGAGGTCGCGATCAAGCCCGAGGTAGCGTGCGCCGTCGATCGTCCCTGCGCGCAGCGCGTTGAGGGGAGACATTCCTCCTTGGCCGAGCATCGCCAGTTCCCAATGTGCGGCGAGGCCTTCGCGCTGCCCGTGGGCTCCCACCTGCACCGCGACTCCCCGCAGTTGAAGCCGCGCCGCCGACTGGGCGACGGTGATGTGGTTGAGCTCTTCGTCAGGAACTTTCACCCGCCGTCGGGAACGCGCGTCGATTAACTTGCGCGGCACGAACGCCGACAGCCGGTCGTCCTTCCAGACGTCGCCTGTCATGTACCAGTAGTTCTCGCCCCACAGCCCGCCGTAGGCGACTCCGAGCGTCGGCGTGTACCCGACACGGGTTCCCGCCCAGAGCTGAATCACGTCGTCGTAGAGCTTCGCGACCGGAATCGCGTGCTCGATGCCGGTGTGCCCGTCGACGATCTGGGTGAGGTTGTGTTGCAGCAGCGAGCCGCCCTCGGGCACCACCATCATCTGCAGCTCGCGAGCCGCCTGGATCACGCGCTGGCGTTGATCTCGGCGGGGTTGGTTGTAGCTCTTGACGCTGAACGCACCGACCGCCTTCAAGCGCCGCAGGTGGGTCCGCGCGTCCTCGAGCGATTCGACGGGCGCGCGGAACCAGCTCTGTGCGCCGTAGAGAATCGTTCCGGTGCTGAAGAGCCGCGGCCCAACAATGGCGCCCGTTCGTTGTTGCTCGGCAGCGGCGAAGAAGGTGTTGGTGTCATTCGAAGGATCGTGAACCGTGGTGACGCCAAACGCGAGCGAAGCCAGCAATTCGTAGTTCTGTTGCGGCACGAAGCCGAATTCGCCGACCGCGCCGTGCCAGTGCACATCGACCAGCCCAGGGATGATCGTCTTGCCGCTGACATCGAAGGTCTTCGCGCTTTTGGGAACTGCAAGCGTTGCGCGGGGGCCGACCGCGACGATTCGTCCGTCGCGCACCAGCACGGTGCCATCTTCAATCACCTGCTCTGACTTCATCGTAATCAGCCGCGCGCCAACGAGGGCAATCTCGCCTTTGCCGAAATCGGTCACGCCCGGAACCTTCAGATCCACCCCCGTCACCGGCGGCTCGGGCAGCTTCGCCGGCGCGCCCTCGATGAACTTGAACGCGTCTTTCAGCTCGCGGGTGAACAGCGTCGGCCCCAGGGACCAGTGCAGCTTCTTCGAGTCTTGCG
>JANOHG010000051.1:0-1735 GCA_031406375.1 Archangiaceae bacterium
CATCTACGCGGATACCGCTCGGACCACCAAAGCCCGTCATGCCCTGGAGAAACATCTTCTTCTTCGTCGTATGCGTGCCACTTCAATTTACCCGATTTCTGAGATTCGGCGTGCGTTGAAGCGGCTAAAGAATCAGTCGAAGACCGCGTAATGGATCCCTCAACAGTCGCTGGCGACACTAAGGACAGCGATCGACGAGCGGGACTAACCCAAGATGAAGGTCGCATGGCCAGTGTTCAGGGTAGCCAGCACCTCACCGATAAGCCCAACATGTCTGCTCTGACCCCATTGATCTCTACCTGCCCCTCTGTTCAGTTATAGCAAGCATGCAGAACGCGCTCGATTTCCTTCCCCGCGAGGCACCGTCCCATGCCGCGCTGTTGACGTTTCATCCCGTCGTTCGACGGTGGTTCGAAGAGACGCTGGGCGAGCCGAGCGAGCCGCAGGTTCAGGGGTGGCCCATCATTCGGTCGGGGAAAGACGTGCTCATCGCCGCTCCGACGGGCTCAGGTAAGACGCTCGCCGCGTTCCTCGCGTGCCTTGACGAGCTCTTTCGGCTGGCTGCAATCGGCGCGTTGCCCGACGAGACACGGGTGCTCTACATCTCTCCGCTGAAGGCGCTGGGAAACGACGTTCAGAAGAACCTGCTCCAGCCGTTCGAGCAGCTGAAGGCCCGGGCGGAAGCGCAAGGTGCGAAGTTGCCCGACGTGCGGGTGATGGTTCGCACCGGAGACACGTCGGCCGCCGAGCGCGCGGCGATGGTGAAGCGGCCGCCGCACATCTTGATTACCACGCCCGAGTCGCTCTACCTCTACCTGACCTCGGCGAGATCTCGCGCGACGCTGAAGACGGTGCAGACGGTCGTGGTCGATGAGATTCACGCCCTCGCGCGAGACAAGCGCGGGTCGCATTTCGCGCTCTCGATGGAAAGGCTCAAGGCGCTCACCGCGAAGCCTCCGCAGTTGATTGGCCTCTCAGCCACCCAAAAGCCGCTGGATCGTCTGGCGAAGTTCCTCACCGGAGTTGCCTCTGCTGATTGTCAGATTGTGCAGATCGGCCACATGCGGCCTTGGGAACTGACGCTCGAGACGCCAGAGGACGAGTTGACCGCGGTGGCGACCCACGAGATGTGGGGCCAGGTTTACGATCGGCTCGTTGCGCTCTCGCAGGTGAACCGAACGATGTTGGTCTTCACCAACACGCGGAAGCTCGCCGAACGGGTGGCGCACGACCTTGGCAAGCGCATGGGGGAAGAACGCGTTGCCTCACATCACGGAAGCATGGCGCGAGAGCTGCGCCTGTCGGCCGAGGAACGATTGAAGTCGGGGAACTTGAAGGTGATGGTCGCGACCGCGTCGCTCGAGCTGGGGCTCGACATCGGCAGCATTGATCTCGTCGTCCAGCTCGGCAGCCCGAGATCCATCTCGGTGATGCTGCAGCGGCTGGGGAGATCCGGGCACCGCAAGTCGGCGATCTCACGGGGAGTGCTGTTCGCGATGACCCGCGACGAGCTGGTCGAGTCGGCGGCGCTGCTGCGGGCGATCCACGAGGGCACGCTCGACGCGGTGCGAATTCCCACCAAGCCGGTGGACGTGCTCGCCCAGCAGGTGGTGGCCGAGGTCGCCGCCCGCGAGTGGGACGAGCGCAAGCTGTTCGAGGTCTTCAAGCGGGCGATGCCGTATGTCGACCTGACCTGGGAAGAGTACGAGCAGGTGCTCCACCTGCTCAGTGAGGG
>JANOHG010000070.1:0-3470 GCA_031406375.1 Archangiaceae bacterium
CGGCTCAACATCTTGATGCGACTGGCGATGCCGGGATGAACCACTTTGGGCACGGAGTGAACGTTGTGCAAAATACCGTCGATGCGAAACCGCACCACGGATTTATCGCGCTTGGGCTCGATGTGAATATCCGAAGCGCGATTGTCGAAGGCATAACGCAGCAGGAACTCGACGGCCTGAACCACCGGTTTGTCTGACGCGTCGAGCTCTTGACCTGTCGAAAGCTGAACGAGCTGCTCGAAGTTGCTGCTGACGGCGCTGGTATCGGCGAAGTCGCTGGCCGCGGCGGCAAGCGTTCTTCGAAACCCGTAGACATCGGCGATGCCCTTCAGAATGTCGGCCTTCGCCGAAAGCACCGGGACAATCTTCATCGCCGCGATCCGCTGCAGATCCTGAAACAACGAAGCCGTAAAGGGGTTGGCGACCGCGACCACCAAGGCTCCTGACTCGATACCGAGCGGGAGGATGACGTTCTTCTTCGCGTAAGGCCGGGAAAGGATCCTCGTTACTGCTCCGAGATCGAGCTTGAGTGGGTCAATCTTGCGGTAGGCGATGCCTGCAGGCTTGGCGACCAGCTCACTGAGGCGATCTTGATCGAGCTTGGGCATCGCAAATGCGGCCACGATTTCAATCGGAGAAACCTCATACTTTTCGATGCCTGACAGCGTGATCACCCGGGCGCGGGCGTTCGCTTCCTGGTTGAGGATCTCGTTCGCCTGTTCGACTGACAGCGCGCGCGCCGACACCAACGCCTGCAACACGAACTCGAGCGAGAAGTCCTGCGGCATCCGCGCACCCACAGGAGCCTGAGTCACCCGCGGCGCCTGCGCAGGCTAAACAGCGCCACCCACAAGAACGCCGAGCCTTCGAGCCCAGTCGAACAGCCGCAACCCCCGCTGCCACCTCCTCCCGCGCCCGCGTCTCTCCTCGGTTGAACTATCGGCCTGCCCGCATCGACCGTCGGGCAGAACGCGCCACAGCCTCCATCGTAGTCACCCGGGTTGAAGCACTCGCCGCTTTTGCAGTCTTGCCCCAGCGGACAGTCGACGTTGTCGAGGCAGGGCGGCATACACACCCGCCCGGTCGACAGGCTTGCGCACCGTGTCCCGCCTGGGCAGGTGCCCGGCCCATTGCAGGTGCGCATGCACGACAGCGCATTATTGGGGGGAATCGGGTGACAGGCAGAACCTGCTGGGCACGTGCCGCAGCCAGATCCGCACGGCAGCGTGCACAACTTGCCAGGCTTGAAACCGAAGCTGCTGCACAGCTGACCTGCGCCACATTGAACATCCTGCTCGCAGACGTCGCCGATTTGTGCGGTCGAGTTCTGTCGGGGAACACACAACCCATCGCAGGTGCGGCACTGGTAGTTGGTGGTGTCCTGACAGTCGACGTCTTGGAAGCATGAAGGAATGCACACGCCTTTCCCCGACGTCTGAGCGCACGAGTACCCCGAGCGACAGTCGGCCAACCCGACCCGGCAGGTGAGCAGGCAGATGGGCTCTGGGTCGCCAATGTTGGTGCACTGGCTGCTCGCGGGGCACACCGGCCGAGCCGTGCCGCAGTTTTGCGAACAGTAGCCCTGGTTCCATCGCTTGTAGCCTGAAGGTTGAAACGTTTCGCGCACGCATTGCCCATTTGCCGAGCTGCATTGATTGTCGGCGCTGCATGGCGCTCCGACGCGGGTGACGGTGTCGACCGCGCGAAGACAAGCGCCGTTGAAGGTGGGCGCGAAGTAGCTCGCCGGCTCACAATACAGCGGCAGCGCACACTCGGCGCCGATGCCGGTCGCACAGCCCACCGTGCAGAACCTTGCCGAGCCAGTGGCCAACGGCTGAGTAATGCACTTGAGGCCGTTCACAACGGTTGAGCCACACCCGCCGTCCGCGAGACAAGGCGACCCGATGCCGCCTTGAACAGGATTTCGATCGCACAGAATCTCGAGGTCGCGAGGGTCAAGGACGCGGCGTTGGTACCCTTCGAGAAAGGTATGCGTCATCACCGAGAGCGCTGGAAAGTCAGGCCGCCAATGGTCCAGACCAAGGCAGTGGCCAACCTCATGAAGCATCACCGTTTCCAGGTCGACGCTGCCAGAGGGTGTCGACGCCCCAACGCTCCAATTGATGCCAACCCCATTCAAAAAGATGTCGCACTGCACCAGCACGCCTGCGTAGGCAAGGGGAATGGTGACTCCCTTGACGAAGGTACTAAACATTCGGCTGTGAAGAGGATCCGACGCCGAGACAACCCACACCGGAGTGACGTTGAAGACGTCGTACGGGTCAGGTGGGTCGAAAACTGTGGTTCCGGTGAACCCGCTGCTCTGCCCCTTTGGGGACGCGCAGTGAACCGCGTTCCACGTGTTCCACGCCTTGTCGGTTGCATCCTGAACGTTGCTGATGTTGATCCCGGCGGGCGTCGCACTGCGGTTGTCGATGTAGTACCGGAATGGATCCGATGCGGTGTTGAGCATCTTGTACGGCAGGTACTGCGGGTCTGATTGCGCGATCGCACCCGAGCAGACCGTCATCATCGCCAAGAACGCGGGCCTCACTTCGCCGCCTGTGGAAGCTGCAGCTGCGCGACGACACTCGCCAGGCTCTGCCGGCTGTAGGCTTGGGTCTTCAGGTCAGGGACCAGCACGTGCCCATCGACCATTCGCAAGGCCCCAGCGCCAAGCGCTACCAACGAGCAGAAGTTGCCCGGCCCGCACTTGAGGAAGGCGAGCGCGGTGGATCCCACCTCGAGCTGCGCATCTCCCGGAATGCGCGACTCCCACAGCCCCGACTTGCCGCCGAGCTGAACCAAGGTGACGTGAAGGGGACCTTCGCCCTTGAAGCTCGAAGCGATCGCAAGCTGGCTGACCGTCCTCATTTTTCGTGGATCATTGTTCTCGAGAATCGTCTCGCGCGACAACACCTGAACCAGCACGACGCGATCGGACTCTGCGGCGCGTTGGGCCAACGTATGAGAAGACATCGAAGTGGCAAAGGCCACGGCGGGGACGAGCATCAACAATCCAAGAAGAATAGGCCTGCGCATGGGACGCGAACGTTACCTCTTCCAAGCGGTGTGCGCCGCGTCGAGAAGCCCCAACGAGCCTGCGCGCGCGATGGAATGCGCAGGCGCCCCGAGTCGCGTCAGCTCTTCGGCGGTCGCCGCAGATCCCGCGACGCGAACTGCGCTCTCGAGCAAAGGCCGGTGATCGCGGTAAAGCGCTGAAGCAGCGCCCGCATTGTCGAAGACGATCAGCTCGGGCGGCTGGGTCGGCAGCTCGAGAGGAGCTGTCCTCCAGGCAAGCACTAAGACAGCCAGCGCTCCGGCTTGGGCCAGTCGCGTCGGCCATGGATTGTCGCCGTCCGTCACCGGAACCAGCACCTCGGCGTCCGCTTCGAGTCCTGCCTTCAGCAAAATCGACGCATCGAGCGCAGACCCCAATTCGATGCGCGGTGGTTGCCCAAGTAAGACCA
>JANOHG010000122.1:0-1491 GCA_031406375.1 Archangiaceae bacterium
CAGCGAGCCGTTGGCGAGCGCGGCCTTGAAATCCAAAGGCCCCGAGAAGGCCCAGCGCCCCTCGGCAGTCAGCGTCCCCAGTGCGCCCACGAAGGTCGTCGGCTCAAGCGCGAGCGCTGCGCCATCTTCCAACTGCAAGGTCACCTTTCCGTCTCCGAGTCTCCGGCCGTAATACCGGGTGTTGGCGAGCTCGAGCGCAATGGTCCCGTTCACCGCGTGCGCAGGCCCCACGAAGTTGAGCGCGCCAGTGACATCGCCTACGACCACGTTCTGGAACGCGGCGATCGAAGGGTGCAGATGTGCGATCAAATCGATCAGGTCTTCGGTGCGACCCCGTGGCACGCCCACCTGAGCGCCGATGAAGAGTCCATCGCGCCGAAACGCCAGGTCAGCGCGACCTGCGAAACCGGTGCGCCCCTTCTGACCGAACATGTTGGGAAAGCTCAAGGTGCCGCGCGAAAACTTCAACGGCCCTTGCACGACCCCTGCTGCGTAACCGAACATTTCGAAGTCGCGCAGCGCAATCTGCCCCTCAATCTTCACGTCGGAATATGGGCCCGCGATGCTCACCCGGGCGGTGCCCTGCCCCGCCCACGGGATTCCTGCGATCGATCCGAAGTCGGACAGCTGCAACGCGTCGCCGACCGCTTTGACTTCGATGCCACGGGCGACGTCGTAGAACAGCGTCACGTCGCCGTGAACCTGGGTCGCGGATTCGTTTCCCGCCTCAAGGCGAATAGCGGAAAACTCGACTCGGTCTGCGTAGATGCCGACCTTGAGTGCCGCGTGGCCCTGGGGAAAGGTGAGAATGGTCGGACCTGCGCTGGCTGGGCCATCGAACGGGCGGGCAGCAAGAACAAACGCGCCCCCCTTCAGCTCAACATCGCCGATCAGCTGGGGCTTAGGACCCAGATTGCCGGTGAGCGTCGTTCGCAACGTCGCTGGAAAATCGACCCACGCACCACCAAGGCCTGAGCGTTCGAGGATTCGCGCGAACGACGCGTCATCGGTTTCGACGCGCGCCTTCACCGGGAAACCGGCCGTTAACTTCAGCTCGCCGCTGACCTTCACCGACCCTGTTCCGACGCGACTGAAGAACTCTTCGAGCTTCACTTCGTCGCCTGACCAGCGCGCCTTCGCGGTGAAGTCTCCAGGCTTGAATTGGCCGATGCGAATCTGGCTGCCTTGAATCTGCGCAGCGACCACCAAAGCATCTGCTCGGCCCGTCACCAACATCCGCGTCCACACGTGGCCGTCTGCGGGCTGAAGCAACGGGTTGCCGGAAAGACGCGCGGCGGTGGCCACCGGGCTGAAGAGCTGAGCGTTGAGCGCCAGCACAGGCGCGGCGTCACACATTGATTCGACCGTGCCGATGAGCGAGAGCCGGGCTCCTTCGATGTTCGTTTCGGCACGGGTGATTGCCAGCTTTTCGTCGCCGACATCGAGCTCACCCTCGAGCATTGCTTTTCCAAGACTCACACTTCGTTTCTC
>JANOHG010000166.1:0-1787 GCA_031406375.1 Archangiaceae bacterium
GCGGCCCGGCCAGACGACGGGCGGCTACCTTTACTTCCAGACCCCGCCGGGCAAGGCGCTGGTCTACGACGTCGAGCTCACTTTCGGGACCCAGGGCATCGCGTACCCGACCGGAAAAGTGCGGGCGATTGCCCCGCTGAAGGGCCCGGACCCCAAGAAGACCAAGAGCATCTGAGGACACCGAAACCCATCGGTTGGATTGTTTTCCGACCTGGTTCAGGACGATTCAGGACGGCGGCCCCTACAGGTGTGTCGCCCATCTGAAGCAGCCGAGCGGTGCTCATTCCCCGAACGCGACCCCCTGTGTGCGGGGAGTCTTCAGCGACTGCGTTTGCCCAACACCTCGCGCACATCCTCGAGTCCGAGCCCCAGCGACCGCAGCGCAACCAGCAAGTGGTACAGCAGATCTGCCGCCTCTTCAGCCGCACGCGGTGCATCTTTCTCGGTGAGCGCCATCACCAACTCGGCAGCCTCTTCGCCCAGCTTCTTGAGCCGCAGGTTTCGGTCGCCCAGCAACTTCTGGGTGTAGCTCGTCCCGCCGACAGGCCCGCTCGCGCGCGCGGCGATGGTGCGATCCAGCGCGGTAAGCGCGTCAGGTGCGGGCGCCGAATGGAAACACGTGCGGTCTCCAGTGTGACACGCAGGGCCAGCCGGAATCACCCTCGCAAGAATCGCATCGGCATCGCAGTCGAGGTCGAGCGACACCACCTGCTGCGTGTTTCCGCTGGTGGCCCCCTTGTGCCAGAGCCCACGCTTGCGGCTGTGGTAGTGCATCTGACCCGTGCGCTGCGTGGCGGCAATCGACTCGGCGTCGGCGTGGGCCACCATCAGCACCTCGCCGGTGCGCGCATCCTGGGTGACGACCGTCACCAACCCCGCACCTTCGCCTTGTGGCATCACCGGCTTTGCGACGCTCGGGCCCGCGAGCAGCGCGCGTACCTCGACCGCGAGTTTGGCATTGGTGGCGACCGCGCTTCCGCCAAACGCGGTGGCCTTCCCGCCGAAATCCGTGAAGACGCCACCCGCCTCTTCGATGATGGGCTGCAGCGCCGCGCTGTCCCAAACGCTCATGACGGGGTCGACCATCACGTCCGCTCGGCCGGTTGCTACCAGCAGGTAACCATAGCAATCACCCCAAGTACGGCAGACCTCGCCGCGCCGAAGCAACCGCTCGAGCCCTGTCGGAATCGAGCGCACGTCGGTCGTCACCACAGTCGCTTCGTTAAGCGATGAAACCGATGAGACCCAGGCGCGCCGGCCATTCCAAAAGCAGCCAGCTCCACGCTCAGCCACCACCAGTTCGTCGAGCGCTGGGCAGAAGAGCGCACCCGCCAGCACCGTGTTTCCTTCGGCGACCGCGACCAGTGTCCCCCACAGCGGCACTCCGCGAACGAACGCCTTCGTGCCGTCGATGGGGTCGAGGAACCACTGCCTTCGTGCATTGGGCCGAATCGTGCCCAGCTCTTCACCCACGATGCCGTCTTCGGGAAACCTCTGTTCAATCCACTCTCTGGCCAAGCGCTCGGCCTCGCGGTCCGCGTTGGTGACAGGCGAACCATCGTGCTTGGTTTCGACCACCAACCCATCCTGACGGAAATGAGACAGCGCGTGCGCACCTGCGAGTCGCGCGACTTCCTCTGCCGCCAGCAACAAACCGAACGTGCTCATCGTGTCGCTCCTCTTACCTGCAGCCCCTGCGCTCGAAGGTGCTGCTTCAGTGCACGAACGGTCGTCGTCCCGTCGTGGAGAATGCCCGCTACCAGCGCAGCTTCCGCGCCGCCCTTCAC
>JANOHG010000189.1:0-1548 GCA_031406375.1 Archangiaceae bacterium
ATCGAGCAGCACCAACGCGAGTGGGTCTTCGTAGCGCTGGGCGCGGCGGAACTCGTCGACCAGACGATCTTGAAAGCTGCGCCGGTTGTGAATACCGGTGAGCGCGTCGGTCAGCGACAGCTCGTTGAGCACCGCGACCTCTTCGAGCAGCCCGTCGACGTGATCGCGAATCCGGGCACTGGCGGCCAGCCGCAGTGCCAGCTCGGCCGGAACGACAGGCGGGCTCAGCACGTCATCCGCACCGGCCTCGAGCGCCGCGACGCGCTCGGCAGGATCGCTGCTTGAGGCGATGATGATTACGGCGAGGTGACGACGGCCGATTTGTTCCTTCAGCCGCCGCAGTGCGATCAGCCCCGCAGCGCCGGCCTGGCCCAGATCAACGATCACCACATCAGGGATGGCCGAACGGCCCAACTGAAGGACTTCGACCAGTGAGCGAGCTGTTCGAAGGCGAGCGCCCGCACGCTGAAGCACCTTCGGCGTTTCCGCCCCAAGCACCGTGGGATCACCAAGGAACAGTACTGACCATTGCGGCATGCGGGATCCTTAACTGCTGGATGCGGGATCGTTAACGGATTTATCCGCCTCGGTGTTATTTCACTCTCGAACCATGGCCCGCCCAAGTTTGAGTCTCTTTTTTCCCGCCTGGAACGAAGAGGACTACGTCGAGCGGGCGGTGACCCGCGCCGTGCACGTGCTCAGCCGCCTGAGCGACGATTGGGAGCTGATCATCGTCAACGACGCGAGCACCGATCGCACCCAAGAGGTGGCTCAGGCGCTGGTTCGCAAGTACCCGCAGGTCCGCCTGGTGAACCACGAGACCAACCTGAAGCTCGGCGGCGCGATGAAGACGGGGTTCACCCACTCGACGAAGGACATCGTCGTCTACTCAGACATGGATCTGCCGTTCGACTTGAACGAGCTCGAACGGGCGCTGCATCTGATGGAATACCTGGAGGCCGACATGATTTGCGCCTTCCGATTCGATCGCACCTCCGAAGGCCCCAAACGAATCATCTACTCGTATGTCTACAACACGCTCATTCGCAGTCTGTTCGGCGTACAAATCAAAGACATCAACTTCAGCTTCAAAGTGATGCACCGCCGGGTGCTCGAAGCGATCGAACTGAAGAGCGAAGGCAGCTTCATCGACGCTGAGCTGGTGGTGAAGGCGATCAAAAAGGGCTTCCGCGTGTTTCAGATGGGCGTCGACTACTTCCCGCGGACCCGCGGAATTTCGACCCTGGCTACGCCAAGCGTGATTGCAAAGATGATGAAAGAACTCGTTGGGCTTTACGCCGACGTGCAGCACCCGACTGTTCCGGTTCGGCCGGTTCGATTGCCTGCGCAGGTGAAGCAGATTGGCGGAAGCAAGACGGCAGGTCGGCGGTGATCAAGCTCGTCATCAACGCAGACGACCTCGGGCTGCACCCACGAATCGACGAAGGCATCTTGAGGGCGCACGTCGAAGGCGTGGTGACTTCGGCCACCGTGCTCGCGACCGGCCCGAATGTCTCTGACGCGATTGCACGCGCGCGCGCACAAAAA
>JANOHG010000200.1:0-3972 GCA_031406375.1 Archangiaceae bacterium
GTCGAGCAGGCCCCCGCAGCGGCCGCCCAATCGGCGTCGCTTGAGATAACCACCGCGTGGGTCGAGTACGCCAACATCCTCACCCAGTTGAAGAACGCAGCCGAGGTCTTGAAGACCGGGCAAGTCACCGAGGTCAGCGTCAACTCGGAACACCTGCTGACGGTGATGCGAATGGTGACCCCTGAATACTTTCTCGTGCTCGGACTCAAGCCCAGCGGCAACTATGGGAAGGCGCGCTACGTGCTTAGAATCGCCGCTCCGAAAGTGAAGAGCGAGCTTTAAGGGCACCCCCAAATGCGGCTTGCTCCGGAAGGGCGTGGTCGGCTACACGACCGCGCTTTACCCGCGAAGTTTAGAACTCGAGCGAGCAAACATGGCCGGCGTGATCGACACATCTGAATTCAAGAAGGGCATGAAGATCGAGATCGACGGCGAGCCTTTCGAGATCGTCGAGTTTCAGCACGTCAAACCGGGCAAAGGCTCAGCCTTTGTTCGGACCTCGATTCGCAGCTTGATTTCAGGCCGTGTGTTGCAACCGACGATGAAGAGCGGCGACAAGGTGGGACGCCCTGACATCGAAGAGTTCGAGATGCAGTACTTGTACGTCGAGGGCGACGACTTCTACTTCATGGACAACAAGACGTTCGAGCAGACCTTCGTGTCGTCGAAGGTGCTCGGTGATTCGAAGAACTTCCTCAAGGCGAACGTCAACGCTTCGATTCTCTTCTTCAACGGTAAGGCGTTGGCCGTCTCGCTGCCCAACTCGGTCGACCTGCAGGTGTCGAAGTGCGATCCCGGCGCGCGCGGCGACACGGTTTCGGGCGCGCTGAAACCGGCGATTCTCGAGACGGGCTACCAGGTGATGGTTCCGCTGTTCATCAATGAAGGCGACGTGCTGAAGATCGACACCCGCGACGGCAAGTACCTCACCCGCGTCGCCACAGGCGGCTGAGAAAACCCATGGTCGAAAAGAAGAAAAGAGTCGGGATCGACGCCCCCGCGGTTGAGGTGCGAACCAGCGGGCCGAGCACTCTCGACGTCGAGGCGCTGCGGCAGATTGTCGACATTCTCGAGGCGTCAGAAGTCACCCGTCTCGTTTGGCGCAACGGTCGCGAGAAGCTGTTCATTCGTCGCGGGCCGGCGCTGACGCAGATGATGCCGATGATGAATGTGTCTTCATCACCGTCAGTTCATGTCAGCGCGCCGACGCAGCACTTCGAGAAAGCCCGGCCGTCGGCGCCAACTCGTCCGGCCCTTGCGGCGCCTGAAACACCGCCCAAAGGGCACCTCATCACTTCACCCTTCGTGGGTACGTTCTATCGAACGCCCGCTCCCGACCAGCCACCGTTTGCCGACGTCGGTACGGTCGTGAAGAAAGGCCAGGTGCTTTGCATTGTCGAAGCGATGAAGTTGATGAACGAGATCGAATCGGAAGTCGCGGGGAAAGTTGTCGAGATCCTCGCGCAGAACGCGCAGCCGGTGGAATTCGGACAGCCGCTGTTCCGCCTCGAACCGGTTTAGCCAGTGTTCAAGAAAGTTCTGATCGCGAACCGAGGAGAAATCGCGCTGCGCGTCATCCGCGCGTGCAAAGAGCTCGGCGTTGCGACGGTTGCGGTGCACTCGACGGCTGACGCCAATGCCCTGCACGTGCGCTTCGCCGACGAAGCGGTCTGCATCGGGCCGCCGTCGAGCAAAGAGAGCTACCTCAACGTCCCAGCCATTCTGTCGGCGGCAGAGATTACCCGTGCCGATGCGATTCATCCTGGCTATGGCTTCCTTTCGGAGAACGCTGAGTTCGCTGAAGTTTGCCACAACTGCAAAATTCATTTCATCGGCCCACGACCCGAGATGATTCGGTTGATGGGAAACAAGGTGCGTGCGCGCGAAGCGGCGCGTCAAGCCGGGTTGCCGTTGTTGCCGGGGTCTCCACACGTTCTCAAGGATCCCACCGAGGCCGAAGCGTTCGCGGCCCAGATTGGCTTCCCGGTGATCCTCAAGGCCGCTGCCGGCGGTGGAGGCCGGGGGATGAAGATTGTGCGCGAGATGGGCGCGTTGGCCCAAGCGTTCTCGACTGCGTCGGCGGAAGCGGCGGCCGCGTTTGCAAACGGCGACATGTACATCGAGAGGTACGTCGAGAAGCCGCGTCACATCGAGATTCAGATTGTCGCCGACGAGCACGGGCACGTGATTCACCTCGGAGAGCGCGAGTGCAGCGTGCAGCGCCGCCACCAGAAGCTGATTGAAGAGAGTCCGTCTCCGGGCGTCTCGCCCGAGCTGCGCGAGGAAATGGGGCGCGTTTCTCTCGAGGCGATGCGGAAGATTAACTACAACAACCTCGGCACCATCGAGTACCTGATGGACGAGACGGGTCGTTTCTACTTCATGGAAATGAACACCCGCGTTCAGGTCGAGCACCCGGTGACCGAAATGGTGACGGGGGTTGACCTGGTTCGTACGCAGATCCAGCTGGCAGCTGGCGCGCCGCTGAAGCTGCAGCAGTCGGAGGTGAAGATGACGGGGCATGCGATCGAGTGCCGCGTCAACGCCGAGGATCCGGTAACCTTTGCTCCGTGGCCGGGAAAGATCACTGCCTACAGCGCGCCAGGTGGCCTTGGCGTGCGCGTCGACTCGGCCGCGTATGAGAATTACACCGTGTTGCCGCACTACGATTCGTTGCTCGCGAAGCTGATAAGCTTTGGCGAAGATCGAGACACTGCAATCAAGCGAATGCGTCGCGCACTCGCCGAATATGTCGTTCAGGGAATTCGCACCAACATCCCCTTTCACCGCGCAGCACTGATGGAAGACGCGTTCATCCGAGGCGACTACGACACGCGCTTCGTCGAACTCCTTCAGGCTTCCGAAAGCGGGTCTTTGCGGCTCAAGAAAGCGATCGAAGAAACGCCTTAGCGGCTGGCTGTTCGCATAGTGGCCAGCTGTGGGGGCGTCTGCTAGCCTGTGCCCGCATTCGCCCTCGGGCTTTCTTCACTAAATCGCGAGTCGTTACCGATCCTTGGATAAGAACAAGATCATTGAGGGCGCCGCGAAGCTGGTCGCGAAGGGTGCCTACGACAAGGCCATCAAGGAGTACCAGAAAGTTCTCGAGGCGGATCCAAAGGACGTTCGGATCCTCCAGAAGATGGGCGAGCTGTACCAAAAGAAAAACGACAACTCCCAGGCCGCGTTCTATTTCACCAGGGTCGCCGAGAGTTACAGCAGTGACGGTTTCTTCCTCAAGGCCGTTGCTCTCTATAAGCAAGTTCTCAAGCTTGATGCATCGCTGATTGACGTCAACTTGAAGCTCGCCGAGCTCCACCAGCAACTGCAGCTGATGAGCGAAGCGATGGCCTACTACCAGATTGTCGCGAACCTCTACGACAAGGCTGGCGACACCAAGAAGTCGCTCGATACCTTGCGGAAGATGGTCGACCTCGACCCCGAGAATGTCGCCTCGCGGATCAAGCTGGCCGAGCTCTACGCGCGTGAGCAAATGAACACCGAGGCAGTAGGCGAGTTTCGCCGCGCGGCCGAGCACTTGAAGCGAAACAACCGCATCGATGACTACCTGCGCGTGGCTGAACGGATCAGCACCCTCGAGCCGAACAACCTCCAGCTGGCCCGTGAGCTTGCAGAGACCTACCTGGGCAAGAGCGACCAGAAGCGCGCGCTCGCAAAGTTGCAGATCTGCTTCAAGGCCGATTCACGCGACATCGAGACACTGCGGCTTCTCGCAACCGCATTTTTGGGGTTGGGCCAAACCTCGAAGACCATCTCTGTCTACAAAGAGCTGGCGAAGGTCTACTCGGAAAAAGGCCGACAAGACGAGTGCGACGCGATTTGGCAGAAGGTCGCCCAGCTCGATGCCAACGATGCGGAAGTGGCTGCGCGCCGACCGCCAGCGCCAGTGGCGGCTCCTGCGCGCGCAGCGCCGGCTGCCGTGCCGCAACGTGCCCAGCCCCCCCCGGCGCGCGC
>JANOHG010000208.1:0-6308 GCA_031406375.1 Archangiaceae bacterium
CGGAGCCGTCAGCTACGTCGGCGCCGAGACCGCGATGGTTCCCAACTGCCTGATTCCCGGCACCCAGGAGATGGGCACTGCGATGCGGTTGGTGCGAGTGGACCCCGCGACGTCGAAGATCAGCTGGACCCGCGAGATCGCCGGTGCCACTACCGGAGGCACACAGCTCACCAACACCATTCTTACCTCGCGCTCGACGGTGCTGTTCTCGCAGCCCGAGGATTACTGCAAGGCGACGAAACGAACCGTGCTGCGCGAGATTTCGGCGCTTGGCGAGCTTAGCTTCTCCTGCCACCTGCCGGGCACCGACAGCTACCTGGGCGAAGGCCTCTTGAACCAGGGAAGTTGGATTGTGTCAGTCAAAGACGAGAACGGAGACGCCGGAGTTCGCGCGGTGGGTTTGGCGGGCTTCGAGCTGCCCGCCCACGGGTGGTCGACCGCATGGGGAAGCCCGGCCCGCGACAACCATGCGCGCTAACCTCGACCCGAACGATTGGGCTAAGCGGGGTCGATGAGCCAACCGACCGTGACCAACCACATCGAGACCTACCGCGACGGCCCCACGCTGATCATCCGCTTCGCCCGGCCCGACAAGAAGAACGCGCTGACGCTGGCAATGTATGAACGGCTCACTTCGGCGCTGGCCGAGGCTGCGTCTGACCACACGGTGCGTGCGGTCGTCTTCGGCAGCACGAGCGCGATTTTCACCGCCGGCAACGACCTAAGCGATTTCATGCAGAATCCGCCATCGGGAGAAGACTCTCCGGTGTTCCGGTTTCTCCAGGCGCTGACGACGTTCGAGAAGCCGCTGATTGCTGCCGTTGATGGGAAGGGCATCGGCATTGGCTTGACGATGCTGCTCCACTGCGACCTTGTCTACCTGTCCGACGTCACCACGCTGGTGGCTCCCTTTGTGAACCTGGGCTTGGTACCCGAAGCCGCGTCTTCACTGCTGTTGCCGAGGCTCGTCGGGCATCAGCGGGCATCGCAGATTCTCTTGTTGGGCGAGCCGCTGGACGCGAAGGCAGCGCACGCGATTGGGCTCGCCAACGCGGTGCTCCCTTCGGCAGAGGTCCTGCCTCACGCGCTCAGCGTCGCGAGAAAGCTCGCCGAGAAGCCGCCAACCGCGCTGCGGTTGGCAAAGGCGCTGCTCAAATCAAGCGACGCCCAGACGGTCGCGCAACGGATCGCGAAAGAAGGCACGCACTTCAACGCCCAGCTGGCTTCGCCAGAAGTCGCCGAAGCGATCGGCGCATTCTTCGAGAAGCGGAAGCCCGACTTCTCGAAGTTTTAGCCATACCTCGACCCGCTTGGCTGAACGCTTGTGGGCTGCTCGGCTCCGCGCAGCCTGGAACTTAGCGGGAGTGTCCGTTTTGGCAGGTCAATCGCCCGTTGGTGCCGTTGAGTTTCATGTCGCGTCCACACACCCGGCACGACGGATTCGAACCCGCACTCACCTCAGCGGGTGCCGCGACCACACTCAGTCGCGTCGCGGTCGGCTTCAGCTTCGCAAGCTCGGCGCGCACCTTGGCGAGCAGCTCGCCCCGGACGCCTTTGTATTTGCCTTCGAGCGCCGTCAGCTCCTGCATCATTTCGCGAAACTGATCTTCACGGCCTTCGACATAGGTGCGCTTCAAGCTGGGGGCTCCGCTCATTTTTGCTCCGGTTGGGTGGCCTGCAGTACGTCGTCGGCGCGCACGCTAACGCGTAGGGCTGACATGTGTATCGCTACCCGCGGTCCACCCTACGGGCAATCGCATCTGGAAGTTTCTGGCAAATCCGCGGGGTTGGTTGCGCGCTCGCGCAGAGCGCGCGATCGTGGTGCACCTGAATGGAACGTCATTGCCAGTGCTGAACCGCGACGCTGCCACCGGCATTCGGCTCGGCGGCGCGTGATCATTTCCTGGGGCTGAATTTGTCGTTGCGCTTGAGCTGAGGCGTGAGCACCCGAACGAATGCCAGCAGGTGGGGTGCGGCCGCCTCTGACACCCCGCGCTCCGGTTGAGAGCCCGTGGTCTTCAGGTTGCGTATACCGCCTGGATGTCCATCCTCGCGCGGATTAGCCAGTCGATTTCCACTGCCACCCGGAGCCTCGAGACCAGAGTTACGGCGGCACATCGATTACCCTCCGCCCAACAAATACTTCGGAGTCGACGTGCTCCCGATGCAGGGCGGAATCATTCAGCCCTCGTCCTGGGCCCCAAAACCCGACGTGATTACCGGGTAACGGGATCTGGCGCCACCCAACCGCGCCTATCTCGGCTTCAATCTTGCTCGACGTGTTCCGATTCTGATCATCTGCTGAACGCAGCGTCGATCGGACCCGACGCGATCGGCGGTTCGCCCGGCCTCTTTCGCCACGTGCCGCTCTCGCGAATCACGCCCAGGTTCTTGAGCCGGTTCGATCGCTCGGCCCACAAGCTCTTCCCCTGGGGTGGGGTGGGGAAGTACCGATCAAAGAACGCGATCCATGTTGCTTCTCCGACCTCGTCCCTTTCCAGCAGGCGGTTCATCACTAGCTCGGTGAAGTCGAGCGCGGACATCGTGTCGTAGCGGCCGGTGACGTCGACGATGAAGCACGCACCGGGTTCCCAAACGATTTTTGAGTGTGCTTCGTGCCAGGGAAATGGTGCGGTCGACTTGCCATCCCAGTTGGGCAAAGCGCTCGCGTCGAGCACAACGGTCGCGAACGTTACGAGCGTCAAATACGCGGTGTCGTTCGGTTCGCGCACCCGCAACGCAACGTTGGCGTCGAAGAAGATCCGATGCAGCAACTCGTTCATCGACGGCTCGTCAGCCCGAGCCTCGGGAACCTCGAAGAACCAGGTCTTCGACATCGTGTTCGGCGTTCTTCCGGTGGGCCGCATCAGCGCAAAATCGAGCTCGACGCGCAGGTGGGTCAGCATCCGTTACCATCCTACGCAGGAAACGCCATCGGCGCGCGATCTCTCGACACCTGGTGCGCCCCGAGGAACTCAGCGCGTGGGCATCGAAAGGGGTGCGTTCGGTCGGGCGCTCGACCGTTGGGTTGGCAAGGGTTGTTCGCAGGGCCAGATCTGCGACGCTGCGGCATCGTGCGTTGCCGGATGCTGCTTGCGCTTTGGATGATGGGGTGCGGCTGGTCGAGGTCGATCAAGTCGATGGGGTGGTGTGCACGGGCCGGCGCAAGAGCGCGCAGCGGCAAGCACAGTCGGGTGGTTTCTGCCCAACCACAACGGCTCGGCCCATCGCCTGCATGGCGCGCGTGAAATGAACTGGAAATTTCAAGTGTTCGTGTTGGTCGCTGCGCTTGGGTCCGTCGCTCACGCCGCGCCCGCGCAGTGTCTGGGAACGGGTGGCTCGCTGGTAATCGTGGATGAGACCCTGGTCATCTCGCTCGCTCCTGACGGGTTCGAGAATCAGGTGAAGAGCACCCTGTGTGTTCCGCTGATTCAGCGGCCCGGTATCCTCTTCGACTACAGCTCGTGGGACGTTGGGCTCTTCAACTACGTCAGCCCGATCTACGACCAACAGGGGATCACTCTGGGGCTGGTGCCGCTGTCGTTCATCGAGCTGCGGGCCGACGTGTCGGCGGTGGGGATGTGGTCGTTGCCGCTCGATGGCGCCGGCTACTTCTCATTCCCCGGATACACGACGCGCTACACCGAGAAAGAGCTGCCCAGCTCGAAGGCGGGCTCGGCGTATGGCCTCAACGTCACGGTCGGAGCGCGGCTGCAGGGCGAGCTGCCGGTCTTCAATGATCACCTCGTCATCACCAACAGCTTTCAGATCGACTACTGGCACGTCGGCGACGGCTCGCACTATTACAACGCGCGACGCGATGTGATCCTCGCCCGCTCGGATTGGGTGGTGAAGAACAACGCCAACCTGATGCTCAAAGTAAAAGCGTCATCCACTGTCAGCATGCAGTTCGGAGTTCAAGACGACTTCACCTTCGTGCCCGGCTCGGGTTACGTCGCCAACATCATCGGATTCTTCTTTTCGCTTCCGATTCGCCGCGAGGGAACGCTGCGCGACATCGAGCCGTTCATTCGCTTGGGCACCTACACCCACCATGCGTACCGGAGCGGGTTTCAACTTTTCGGCGGAATCAGCATCGCCTGGGGGATGCCAGTCGGCGAAAAGAGGGCCCAGTGAACAGAGCCCTCGAGGCCCGGGAAGGGGGCTATTGAAAGTGGCCCCGATGATGAACATTTCTTCCCACGAGTGGATCACCATCGCCTCGTGTGCAGGTCACCTCAGTTGATTCTGAGTCAATCACTCGCATCCTCCGTCGGCGGAAGGCCAAACGGTGACATCGTCGACGAAGGTGGCGGCGCCCGGCTGTTCGACGTTCAGCTCCCAGACGAGGTCGAGCGCGTTCGGCTGGACGACGATTCGGGTGTGAAGCGCGGTCCACGTCGTCGTCACGAGCGCCGCGTGGGCCTCCGGACGATCTGCCGAGAGGATGATCGGGGGCATCAGCGGGCGAAGCTTCAAGCTGACGGACGCCGCGCCCTGCCCTCGCGCCCACGCTTCGGAGCAGAAGGTCCCCGTGTTGCCGCGCAAGTCGATGCGCAGATCGTTGCTGGTGAG
The DNA here is from genome assembly GCA_031406375.1 of Archangiaceae bacterium. Taxonomy (GTDB): domain Bacteria; phylum Myxococcota; class Myxococcia; order Myxococcales; family Myxococcaceae; genus JAGSPQ01. The sequence goes on from JANOHG010000208.1 coordinate 4,576, forward strand.
GACGTGCGGGCCGGGCCCCGAAAGTCGAGCGCCATAGAAGCCGGTGCGCATCGTCTGCCCATCAACTGCGAGTGCGTTGGAGCCATGCCAGCTGAAGACGGTGTTGCCCAACTCGAAGTCTCCGTCGCGCAGGCGGTTGTCTCGGGCGCCACCGTCGTTGCGAGGTTCCCCTGCGTCAGTGCGGTGCTGACAGACATCGGCCCGACACTCGAGTGGAGCGGGACAAGGGTGATCGACGTCGCAGGCGCCGCCCACGTACTCGTGCGGGACGGGCAGACACGAAGCGAGGGCCAGCAGCGCTGCGCACCGAATCACAAGGCCCATGCGAGCACCACCGTTCCAGCTCCACCCGCGACGCAGACGCCCACCAGCACGTTGGCGGCGATCGCCTTGTCGCGCGAAGAGTCATCGAGCTTCTTCCTGTCGGACGCGAAGGCCGACGCGCCCGCCTGGCCCGAATCGGCACCCGACGCGATCGCAAGCGCGCCGCCGGCGAGGAGCGCAGCGGCCGAGACTCCACCCACGAGCCACACCGGCAGGCGCGAGCGGCGTGGGGCCGCCGATGCCACCGGCGAAGGGTCCGCGACGGCCTGCTTGGTCAGGGCAGCGGTGATCCGCAGCGGCGCCGCCTCGTCGCCCAGCGAAGCCAGCGTCGCGCCGCGGCTGCCGAGCGCTTGGACGAAGTAGCGCTGCGAGCCCGGGGACAATGCGCCTCCGTATTGACCCTCGGACGCGCGAAGGGGCGAGTCGGTAAACTTTCCTTCCGCGCCTGCCTGAAACAGCACGACCTGCTGGGTGAGCGCCCAGGGGTCGACGAGCTCGATCCAGATCTGGTTGGCCGGCGCCGCGAGCGCAGTCAGCTTCACATGGTCGGCGGAATACAGCCGCTGCTTCACGCGCAAAAACGCCTCGCGAAGCTTGGGCGCCGCCTGGGGGGTGGGCGACGAAGGGTCCACGCTCAACAGCTGGGCGAAGGCTTCTTCAGCGCGGTCCATTCTGCCCAGCGCGACGTGGCAGCGGGCGAGGAGGTCGAAGGTAAGGCGGCGATCGTCGACGGAGAGCTCGGCGACTCCGGCGGCCATCGTCAGCTTCGTCAACGCGAGCTCGAAAGACTGGTCTTCGTAGAGGCGCTGGCCCTGGTTTAGGTACGGGTGGGCTCCAGCAATGACAAGCCAGGAGCCCAACAGGAACGAAGCCATCATCGTCACGCCAAGCTAGCAGGCCCGCGCGCCGCCGAGGTCTTCCTGTGCCGCGGCGAGAAGTGACTTGCAATCAGTTGATGCTGTCGCCCCCATTGCCTTCGGTGAGAACCGGCCCGTCACAGGTGCCGGCCGCAGGCTCGGCGGGAGCCGAGTAGTCCACCTGAAGGTGGCCCACGCCGTTGATCGACCGCGCGAAGATCGAGCCGTGGATCCGCGAGTCACCGACCAGCTGAAGATCCGCGTCGGGCGCGTAGATGGACACCCCTAGGTTCTGCATCCCAACCGACGACAGAGTGGGCTTGGTTCCGCCCAGGTACAGCCGCACCGAGCCTGGCGTCTGGGCGGCGAACACCGAGCTGCCAACCGACTCGACCGAGCCGTTCACGTACAAATCGAGCGTCGAGCCTGCCTTCACGTCGAACAGGCCCGATCCCACGGTCTCGATGCTGCCGTTCACGTAGAGCGCGACCGCGCCTTCGATGGTGATGGTGCTTTTGCCGACCGCGTGAATGCCGTGCGCTTCAGCCCCGA
>JANOHG010000234.1:0-4917 GCA_031406375.1 Archangiaceae bacterium
TCAACTTCAACCACCGGGTCGCGGGATTCCCAGGCAGTGACCTGAATTCTTGAATGTTCGGGCACTTGGTCGCGACGTTCTTCTGCACGATGACTGCCGCGTCCAGTGAGAGCACGTTCTCCGGCAACGGCGCCCAATTGGGGTGAGATCCCCCCGGGCCAATGATGGCAGCGGTCAAGTTGCGAGACATCGGCGCAATGCCCTGGGTGTGATTCAAGAGCGCCGTCTCACCTCGCCCTGAGCCGGTGCCTATGTAGTTGACCGTTGCGCCAGAGAGGACGCTCGCTCTTTGAATGACGTCGAGCAGTGTGTCTGAGCCCACCATCGTGAAGAGCGCAGCTGCTGCCATCCCCCCGGTCAGCGTCACCGCGAAGATGACGATGCCCTGCATGAATGTCCGCATCGATTTTTTGCTTCTACAGCCTGGTTCAGAATGCTCCATGAGTACCCCCTTCGCTGATTTGTTTTCTGAGGCGTTCAGCGGTGGCGGGTTCGTAGATGAACCGGTCGACCGGCTCGGTCTCATCTGCGTAAATTGTTGGTGACGAACGCGACAATTGAGACACGGGTGGCACAAACGAACATCTTCCACGCGGTCAAATGGTCGGGGTTCTTCGTCAATCGCAGACATACTTGGCGCCGCAGAATAGGCCGCGTGTCCGTGGATCGGTTCTCCCTCGCCCGCGCTCAGCTGGGCTTGTGCGATCTCGAGGAATGACCCTCAGTGCTTGTCAGCGATCTCGTCCGAGCTTCCCGAACTGGTCGAGAGACGCGCCGCGACAAGCTCGGCACTGAGACCATCGCCCGATGGGGACGGAATTGATCACCGTCGAGTAAAGGCCGAACGTGTCACGCGCCAACAACTCGGCAAATTTCTACTGCGTCACGGCCGACTCTATGAAGAAGGAAAATCGACGTGGACCAAAGCGCACTTCGAGTGGATTCGAGCCCAGACATTCGAGGCAGTCGCCCATCAAAAGGTGTTGGTCGATTACTTGAAAGCCGTCGAAGACACCACCGAACGAGTGGCCAGGCTGACGAAAGACATCACCGAACTGGTTGAGACGTGGAGTCTGAAGCCGCTCGTCAAAGCACTCCAGTCGATGCGCGGAATCCAGCTCATCACGGCCGTCATCATCGCCTCCGAGTTGGGTGATCTGAAACGTTTCAAAAGCGCACCGGAGCTGATGGCGTTTCTGGGTCTCGTGCCGAGTGAGCATTCGAGCGGCGAGAGCAAGAAAAGAGGGCGGATTGCGAGAACTGGCAACGGCCATGTGCGCCGAGTGCTGGTCGAATCCGCTTGGTCATACCGATTTCGGCCGTCGATGAGCGTGGCGATTCGGAAGCGAAATGAAGGCGTCTCGGACAACGTCAAAAGCTCTGCTCGATTGGGAAAACCGCAGACGAGACGTACGCCGTTACCGGAAGCAACCACCCCCGACTCCGCACCATCGACGCCGCCTCGTCGCCGTTGCCATCTGAGAGCAATGACTCACGTGCGCCCCACGAGCCAGCTTGCCAATGGTCCGGGGGAAGCGAAGGGTCCAGCTGTGACTCAAACGAGCCATTCAACGGCAGCCGCCCCCAAAGCACGTCCGGACTCAAATGCGTCGCTTGTGCGCGCCCTGGCACGAAGGCCACCTGCTCCGACGGGCTACCCCGCACCGGCTGGTGCGTGTTCCAGATGACCGGCACCACCGTCGCGAAGTACGTCAGAGCCGGATTCATTGCCTTTGAGCAAACGGCAGCTGCGCTTTCCGCTTCGAGTGTGATGGTTGAGAAGGATTTCTGGGTCTGCTGGCTGCTCGGCATTCGTAGTGGGCGCCGACCGCAACTGCTGGCGCGTGCAGTGCTTCACTGCGCCGATGCCGTGATGGTCAGAGAGGGGCTGGGCACCACGCCGAATCGGCGCGCGACTTCAGCGTGACCTACGTCGACGGCGACTCTGGAGGCGGAGTGTCGGCAATGGCGTTGTCGGTCATTCGGGAGGCGTTGTTTCATGGGTGGTGTTCGGATGCCACTGCGCCAAGGGTCGCCCCGTTTCGGCATCTCACCCGCGAAACGCAGCTTCGCAGGCCACGTCGTTGCTTCAGCCGGCAGAGCTCAAGGACCGATGATCGTGAACAAGACTGATGTCGATGACATGGGTTGAGGGCTCCGCAACGACGAAATTGTGACCGACTGTGGCAAACCAGTCAGAAGCCATCGCAACCTGCGTGCCTGGAAACACCGAGGCAGAGCATGCTGTTTACGGTCTGCGACTGGTGCATCGCGCCAAAACAGCACGCCGAATCGGCGTTGCCGCCCAGGTTTCCACAGGTCCTGACGCAGCGGGGCGAACGGGAACCCGCGCAGCGCCAGCGCCGCATCGCATCAATGCCCGGCCACGGCGGCCCCAACCCCGGTAGCTGTTCGAGATGCTCCAACCGCTGAGCCACAGTAGCCCAGCCGCCGTCGCTTGCAGACAGTCACCTCAACGCTGCCGGGCGAGCTGCTGGATGCGCTGAAAGGAGTATCCAGTGAGGGCAGCCGCGTCGCGGCGGCTCAGGTTCATGCGCTCGGTGAGTTCGCGAACTGCGCGCCCGGCCGCTTTACGCGCCGCGGTGCTCGCCGCCTCCTCCTTCGCCCTCGCTTTGGCCAGCTTGGCGAGCAGCCGCTTCGTCGCGGCAGGGACCTTGATGGCGTCGTGAATCTCGAGCCGTGCTTTGTTTTTTGCCGTCAGATCGAGGCACGCAGCAATCGCTTCACGAATGCGGCGGCGCGCCTCGTCGATCGAGCGGCCCTGGGTGTGGCATCCCTTCAGCCCGATGGCCGACGCCACCCACCAACCACCGTTGTCGTGCTCATACTTGACCGTGTACGCCTTCATTTCTTCCACCAATTCTTGTCTCTTGTTCTGACGTCGACACGTCCAAGCCGCATCAATGTCCGCGGCGAGTCCTTTGCTTTCATCGGAATGATAACCACTTCTCGTCTACCTGGTTAGACGAGAACCAGGCGAGACACGTCTGAAAGTGGTGCGGGCTTACCGCGAGGCCTGGAGCTGATCGGCCTTCATCGCGTCTTTCCAGTCCTTCCGCTGCGGCCCATTGAAGTCATCTCCCCACTTCTTGCCGTAGATGACGTGGCCGGTCTCGTGTGTGGGTGACGCGAGGCGTCGGCATGTGCGATATTTCAGTCACTTATGGGGCTCACCTATGCTGACATCAGTTTGGAGCACCCGTTCACAAAGCATCGCCTCGACGCCCGAGCTTTGGTCGATTCGGGCTCGGTGTTTCTTACCGTGCCCGAACACTTCGCCATTCAGCTGGGCTTTGACCTTCGAGAAGCAGGTGTCCGTGAAGTCGTCTTGGCCGATGGTTCGCGGCAAAGCGTGCCGATGATCGGCCCATTGCGTGTTCGGTTTGCCGACCGCTACTGCGATCTTTCAGCCCTGGTACTGGGCGACGAACCCTTATTCGGGGCCGTCCCAATGGAAATGATGGACCTCGTGCTGAACGCAGCCAAACAAACGCTCGTGGTCAACCCCGCGAGTCCCTACGTGCCAACTGCGTTGGCGAAATAGCCGGGAATGCCAGGCGGCGATGAATCTCAATGCCAGGGGCAAGCAGGTCTACGACGCGATCGCGCCGCTGTTGCGTCAAGGGGCCGACCTGAATGTGCTCGTGCAGCACGTCACGGGGCTCAGGGACCTGGGGTGTACCCAGCAAGAAACCCACGATGCGCTCGTGAACCTACGCCAGACGCAAGAATCGGAAGAACTTGAGGATCGACTTTTGGAACTCATGGACGTCGTCGTTGGCTGGTGTCCCCAGGCTGATTCTATTTGGCCTGACGTACTCAAGACCTAACCGTCAACTCCTTCCGGTGCGACTCAACGCGATCGTCACGGGCTGGGGTAAAATCAAAGCCACCACGCAAATGGCGCGCGGCTGTTTTTGCGTCTATCCGTTGAACCCTGAGACATGACGCGAGTCTTCCTTTTCCTTGTGGTGGGTCTGGGCGGCGCTGCGGTGTATTTCGCAGTTTTTGCGAAGAACTCGTTCTCGTCGTACTCGTCGGAACAGCTGACGATGCTCGAGCAAGCCTTCACTGAGGTGACGCAGCCGACGGAAGACCAGCTGTACTCGCAAGAGCTGCTCGAGGCCGAGAAGCAACGGCGGGTCGTCTTCCCAGCGCTCGTTGCTGGTGCCCTGCTCGCTGCCGTCGGCGCATACCTCATGCGCAGGCGCGCGACCTACGTGGGCGCCAGCTTAGAGGAATCGGCGAGGTTCTCTGCTTCAATGGGGGACCCCGCGCTGGTCCTCGAGGGCGCTCGCAACAAGGCAGCGACGCTGCTCGGCGTCACCCGAACTGCGCCTGCCGCGGTCGTCGAGGCGGCTTTGGCCGCTCAGCTGCAAACCCGCGATCCGACTCGCCTGGCGGGGATCGCCCCTGAGCTCAAAGCGATGGTGCTCGAGCAACGTGAGGCATTGATTCACGCCCGGAATCTGCTGCTCGAGACATCGAAATCGCCGAAATGACCCCTGTATGAGGCTCGCCCCCCCTACCCTCGCAGTCGTGCGCGACGTCGCCCCGAGCTTTTCCAGGGCGCTTGCTGCTTTGGTTCCGAAGCATCCGATCGACGTTGCGCTCGCGCGACGTCAGCACGCGGCGTACTGCGCTGCGCTCACTTCGATGGGCTTGACCTTGTGCCCGGTCGCTTCGGACGAGCGGTTCCCTGACGCCTGCTTCGTTGAAGACACCGCCGTGGTCGCCGCGGGGCTTGCAGTCATTACCCGACCCGGCGCTCAGTCGCGCGAACACGAAGTCGATGGCGTCGCCGCGATTCTCGAGAACCTCGATCACCTCGAAGTCCGAAGGACGCTTGCGCCCGCCACGCTCGACGGCGGCGACTGCCTGCGCCTGAAGAACACG
>JANOHG010000247.1:0-11731 GCA_031406375.1 Archangiaceae bacterium
GTTCGACGAGATGAAAGAGGTGAAGGCCGAAGTCTGGGTGACTGAGTGTCCGTTGGCAGCGACCCAGTTTCAGCAGCACGCTGGGGTGAAGCCGATACACCCGATGAGCGTGCTCGCGAAGGCGTACCGCGCGCCGGATCAGGGAGGCTTTCCAACGGGCTTGAAGAAAGACGAGGAGCCCAAATGACGAAGAGCGTTGCCCGCGAAGAGCTGGTCGACTTCGAGACGTACCGCGAAGAACGGGTTACCTATCGCCCGAAGGCAATGGCGATCAAAGGCGCTCGCCGGATCCACGTCGGCGAGTACCTGACGTTTCTCTTCGAGAACCACGAGACGGTTCGCTACCAGGTTCAAGAGATGATGCTCGCTGAACGAATCGTCAAAGAGGCCGAGATTCGCCACGAGCTGCAGACCTACAACGAGCTGCTGGGTGGCTCAGGCGGATTGGGCGCGAGCCTATTGATAGAGATCGAGAATGAGGCGGTGCGGAACGAGAAGCTCAACGCATGGCTCGAGCTGCCCAAACATCTGTATGCGAAGCTCGCCGATGGCACGAAGGTACGAGCCACGTATGATCCGCGACAAGTGGGCGAGACGCGGCTCTCATCAGTTCATTACCTTCGCTTCCCGGTCAGTGGGAAGGTTCCGGTTGCGCTGGGGTGCGATTTGCCGGCTCTGACGGTCGAAACGCCGCTGACTGCTGCGCAGCAAGCGGCGCTCTTGGAAGACCTCTAACGCTTCAGCTGGTGACCTTGACCTGCACCGTCTTCGGCTTGCGCTCTTCGCGCTTCGGCAGCCGCACGGTCAAGACTCCATGCTCGTACTTCGCTTCGGGTTTGCTGCCGTCGACCTCGTCGCTGAGAACGAACGCCCGTTGGAATACGCCCCAATTGCGTTCGCTGCGAACCCAAGCCGTCTTCTCGTCCGCTTTGCTGCGCGCGCGTTCGGCCGTGACAGTGAGGGTGTCGCCGTCGAGCTTCACGTCGATTGCTTCAGGTTTGATGCCAGGCAGATCAAGGTGCACTTCGTACGCGTCCTGGGTCTCCAGAACATCGGCGGCCGGAGCAAAGGCGCGCTGCGCAGGACGAACGTCGAACAATTCAGCGAACTGCAGGGGGTTCCAACGAGCGATGGTTTGCATGGGTTCAATGCCTCCTATGGCAGCAAGAAGGTGTGTCGGCTTCGCACGCTGTCAAGCCACCTGCCGAGACTTGCACGGCATCGAACGGTGGTTACCGGATGTCTACGATCTGCGCCCCGCCGGATGCTTCGATGCTTCGCACCTTCGGCTGACCTGCGACATACAGCTCAGTGCCGCCCGAGAGTTCCGCGGTGAGCTCGGCGGAAGCGAACGCGTGGATTTCAGAGGCACCCGACGCATCGATCGAAACGACGCTCGCTTCAATCTGCCTCACGCGAACGGTCGAGCCACCCGAAGCGCTGATCTCAATCTTCTTCGCGGCACCGACCGCGTTGAGCGTGCTGCCACCCGACACGGCAATTCCGAGCTGCTCGCATGCCAGAGAGGTGAGCGTGAGCTCGCTGCCTCCTGAAGCGGCAACAGCGCAGTTCGTCGCGGGTGTCATTTGTGCCTGCACCGTCGAACCACCTGAGGCCTCAACGCCATCAAGAGTTGGGCTTGTGATCGCGGCGACGATTCTTCCGGTGCGCATGAACCCAATTCCATTCTTCTCAATCCGTACGCTGAGCACGCCCGATGAGTCGACGCGGGTCTCGATGTAGGGCAGCACTGCTTCGTCCGCTTCGATCTTCACCGACGGTGGGCCGCGCGTCACCGTCGCCTGGATTCCCGAGCCGATGTCGACGGCATGGAAGTCAGCGACCTTCGGGGTCTGCGTGACGACTTTACCGATCGGGCTGACGGTAACGCAGGCGGCGAAGACCAGCGGTAGGAGCTTGAGTGCGAGCATGGCCTCGTAACGAACGCGCTTCGAGGTGATTGCGTCAACCCTAAAACGCCCACCACACGCTGGCTGTGCCTTCGACCCGCGGCACGAGCCTGATCGTCCCATCCCACAAGGGCACACGCTGCGCTCCCGCGGCGAGTTCGATCCCGACGCCGAGTCGATCGCCCAGCGGCAGCCGAAGGCTTGCGAACGCATCGGCGCCCCAGAGGCCCACGTTGCGCTCGGGCTCACGCAGCCCGAACAACCGCTCGATCTGCTCGGCATCGGGGCGGGTGACCTTCTGCCAGACGAAGGTGAGGTCGAGCTCAGCTCCAGCCGAAAGAAGGAACATGCCCACTGGCATGGTCGCGCCTGCTCCGAGCGTGAGGCGCAGCTCGCGATGGACGACCGAGATGACTGGCGACCGCAGCGAGCCCTGCGTGAAACCCGCTCGGAACCGAACGAAGGCGGCGCGCAGCTCGCGCTCGAGCCCGAGCTCGACTGCGTGCATTGCGCCAAGGCCGTCGACTGCAGGGGTCGCAAGCGCGTAGCCCAAAGATCCCTTCCACGGCCGCAGCACAATCGGCGCTGACCCGCGCAAGCGCGCGCGGGTGAGTGGGACGCGCACGAAGTCTTCGGCAGTCAGTACGCGCTCGCCGCCGAAGCTGAGGTTGATCTCTGCGACCTCTGCGAACCGACCCATTGGGAGCACGATCCGGTAGCGGCCCGGTCGGACCGCGAGCCGCCGCGTGGCTCCCATGCCCTTTGCGAGCTCGGCGATCAGTTCCTGGCGTTCGTCCGCGACCCAGATGGTTCCACGCAGCTCTTCGCCGAAGACGAGGGTCGCACCGAGCGCTGCAGGGCGCGAAAAAATCCACTCTCCCCAGCCGCTCATCTTAATGTCGAAGCTGGGACGCTGCGGCCCTGCTGTCGAGCCCACGGATCCGATCACGGTCTTACCGAACGAATAAGCATACGCCTCGGAGAGCGAGACCACGCCGTCGCCGTTGAGGTCGCCCAGCCCGCGAAGCGCGGTCAGCAGGTGGTGGGTGAACAGCGAGCCGCGCAGGTAGGTCCACTCTTGAGCGGGCTCGCCTTCTCCTGCGGCGGTCATCCACACGGTGCCCTCGAGCCGAGCGGGGCTCTCGAGCGAGATGGCGACCTCAGGGCCGGGGCGGCCTCCTTTCGCGCGCGCGATGACCTTGTTGCGACACGCATCGATGACCACGAGCCGAAACGCAGCGGCCGTGTCGGACACCAGCAAACGCAGTTCGTCGATGGGAAGCTTCGTCCCCGCCAGATGCAGCGCTTGTTCGTCCGCGTGACTCGAGACGTAGACGATGAGCGATGCCGGGCCCCGGTCTTTGAGCTCCAACAGGCGGCCCGTCACCTCGGCGATCGCCTTGCGCACGCTGGCGGCGTTCGGGTCGATCAGCAGGTAGGCGCGCTCAGGTGCAACCCCGGCGACGTCGACCAGCATCTGGTGGAAGCGGACCGCATCGGACTCGGCGTATTCGAGGGGCGGTTCTCCTTCGTCGCCTTCGTTACTGCCAATCACGATGGCCACGCGGAACCCTTCCGGCGCGGGCGCAGCCAACCCCACCTGGGCAAGCAGCAGTGCCAGACAGATCAGTGCGCGCGTCACGGCCCCTGCTTTCGGTGAACGATGCCGATTGTTTGAGCCGGCAGCTGAATCTCTCCGATGTCGTGTAGCCGGCCGGCGCTTCGAAACGCGCGCAGCAGCGCCTCTTCCACTTCGCGGTCTTCCAGTGGGCGTTGGGAAAAGAGCAGGGTCACCCGTTCCTCGCCGGCGGCCGCATCGAGCGCGGTGGTGCCCACCAGCACCTGGTTGGGACCTCGACGAATGGGCGCGCTTCGCGGAGCATCGGGTGGATGGTAGCGGGTGAACTGCCCGCGCTCGTCGAGGTTGGCGATGTAGATGAAGCCGTCGGACGGAGCGCTGACGACGAACTTGAGCAGGTCGCTTTCCTTGAGCGGGGTCTTGTCCGGCAGCTTGACGGCCGGCTGCTGGTCGCGGCTGACCAGGATCTGCAGCGAGAGCGCGTGGGGGCCTTTGAGGTGAATCGTCGGCGGCTCTTGCGGGTTGACCGTGGTCGCCTCGAAGAGCCAGACGCTCGTTCCGGCGGCAAGGGAAGCTGCCAGGACCCAGCGCACCCACTGCAGCTTCCACCACGGACGGCTGCGTTGTTTGTTCACTTCGTCGAGCCGGGCGAGGAACGCGCGGGGAGGGTGGCTGAGCAGGTACTGTTCGCGTTCTGCGCGCAGTGTGCCGACCTGTTCGCGGCACCGAGCGCAGCCTTCGAGGTGCTGCACGAGGTCAACGGGCGCGGCCAGCTCTGGAGGATCGAACGCGTGGGCCTCGAGCGCTTGTCGCGATGGGTGTGTCGGGTCTCGACGCGGGTCGAGGAGATCGGGGTGGGTCATGACGAACGTCCTCGAGGTGAGCGAAGGTTACCGAGCGGGCGAGCGGAGCTCGGAATGAGGAACCCAGTCACCGCTTGGCCTGCGTGGAAGGATCGCCGCGGATGCCCAGAAGCTTCGCGGCAGTGTCCTTGAAATGCAGCAGCCTCTCTTTGACGGTTTTGCGCGAGCACTGCATTGCGGCCGCCACTTCGTCCTGCGTGAGCTCGTCCATGTAATAGAGGACTGCGGTGTCTCGGATTCGCGGCTTGCACGCCGCAAGCACCTGCACCACCAGCCGAGTCCGTTCCCCTTCGCCATCCACAGGGCGCGCCTCGAGGGCGCGGTGGCCCTCTTGCGCGAGCGCAATTCGTCGACGCTGCTGGAGCACGTCGAAGCAGTGTCGATCGGCGACGCGCAGCAACCACGCCAGCGCTGTCTCGGGACGAAGGCCATCGGAGTAGCGCTGCGCCCTCAGAAACACCTCTTGAACGGCATCATCGGCCGCCGCCGCGTCTCCCAGCACGCGGCGGCAGCGATTGAAGACTGCATAGCCATACTGGCGGTAGTGCCGCTCGAGCGCGGACGAGTCCATCAACTACGGACAGGGCCAGTTGGCAGGCGGTGCATCGCCTGAGTTTAGACAGACGTTGCCCATCATGTTGGTGAAGGAACACACATCGCTCTTGAAGGCATGGGTCCACTCAAACCCGCGCTTGTCCGCGGCGCAGGTGATTGCGGCGTTTGACGGTTGTGAGCCATTGAGCTCGGTCTTGTACTGAGCGCTTGCGCAGGTGAAATCGACGACCCAGAAAGGGGGAAACGGTGAAACGACGAGCGGGATGTTGGTGCCGGGAGGATCAACCAAATAACCCTCTGGGCCACCGGTGATCGTGGCGACACTGAACCCCTGAGGAAGGTTGGAGGGCCACGGCGCGGAGTTGGGGGGCAGCGTGCCATCGAGGAACATCAGGACCTTTCCCGGACCCGTTCTCGCGAGAAGAGCGTTGATCGAAGTCGAGAGGATCGGCTCAGGGGCGACGCCCGGGGATCCAAAGTCGTACGATCCGTTTCCGTTGAGGTCCTCGTAGGCGACGATCACACCCGTTGACAGCTTCCCGACCCCGCCGACCAAGGAGAGGTCGAGCTGTGCAGCCGCAACAGGCACCGAAGTGATTGGCAACGTGAAGTTGATCGGAAACTGCGGCTGGTAGGCCACCGACTGGGCCACGTATCTGTCGAAAGTCTCCTGGCGCACGTGAACGGAGGAAGGCTGCCCGCAGGTGGGAGGCAACGGGTCCTTGAGCGTCGCAAACGTGGGGACAGGGATTTTCGACATCCAGAAGATGGTCAACGCAACCGGGTTGGTGATGTTGGTGTTCTGGTTGGCGGTGAGCGCTCCGCTGAAGGTGGCCAGCGTGACGCCGGGGTAGACGGGAGTCACGGCGGTGCCGCAAGCGGCGAGAGCTACGAGCAAGGGGACAAGCACAGCTGCCTTGAAGCGCGAGGAACGGTTCATGAACGACTCTTGATGGGCGAGCGGAGGATACCGCTGCATTCAATACCTGCGTCGACGGTGACTTTGGCACCCCCACTGCCGTCGATTTGGCAGATTGCTGCGCGGCCTGCGAATACCAAGCTCAGTCAGCGGGTTTCGAGGCGAGCGTTCCGACATTCCATTCCGATCGCGAGCGCCGAACCGTCGGCTGCGCGCAACGTACTGCTCCCGCACCACGCCAATCAACTTGTTGTGGTGGTACCCAGCCAACCATTTCCGCGCGTGCACGAGGTCGGTGGCCCGAATCGTCGCGCGCGCAGGAGCGCATCGAGCGCGCCGTCATCTGGCGGTGGTGCGAAGTCGTCGGCCACGCGCGGATGATATCCGACCACGCCCGCCAGACTCCGTCAGGGCTTGGGACGCCTGCGATGCGCGGTCCGTCCGGTCGTGGACGATCAGCGTCGGCAGCCCCAGGTGCTGCGCCAGCTACCAGCTCACCATTCACGTCAGCCACGACCCGCCGGGCACCAGCAAATGGAACAAGCTCGAGCACCGGCTCTTTTCGTTCATTACCCTCAACTGGCGCGGGCGCCCCCTCGCCTCGTACGAGACGGTGGTCTGCCTCATCGCCTCGACGACCACGAGAAAGGGTCTCACCGTGAGCGCGGCGTTGGACGAGGCGAAATATCCGCGTGGCGTCAAAGTAAAGCGGCACGAACTGCAGACGCTTCACCTGGAGCGAGCGGCCTTTCATGGCGAGTGGAACTACTGCTTACGTCCCCATACGGAAGCGCAACTCACTGCCTCGCGAGAAGCCGCACTGGGGCGCGACGCCGCCTCGTCGGTCAGATCCGAAAATCTCCCCGTGCGGCGAAGTAATTCGCCAGCGTGGCCTCACCATCGACGAGAAGACGCAGGCTACGACGCGGCGCTTGCCTCCGCAGTTGGTGCAGGTGCCCAGGTCTACCCCGAAAGTTCTCTTCAGGAGGTCGGCCCACGGGATTCTCGAGGACGGCCGTGCGGTGGGCCCTTCGAGTTCGGCCTTCTCGTCGCTCGTCGTCAAGGAAGGGAGCGACCCAGACATCGGGGGCGGTGGAGGTTCCGCAGAGAGCTCGGGTGGCGGTGCCGGGACCACGAGCGAACGCAAGCGCGCGTTCGGCGCGAGTACGCCAAAGAAGCGAACGAGGTTGACCCGAGGTGGAGCAATCAGCGCTGCGACGCGGCGAAGGAAATCCACCGGAGTGAATTCCAAGCTCGTCGCTCCCGACGCCGACGGGCGCTTCATCCGGTAAGAGAGGCGGCCGTCTGGAAGCGGTGAGAGCCGCTCGAGGGAGAGAAGGCGTGGACGTACGGACGCAAATGGGCGTCACGCATCGGCTTGCTAGATCCGCCGGGCTGTTTCCTACTGAGATGTCGCGTCGCTGAGCCCGAGATTACGGAACCGTCACGTTTCGCGTCGGAGCGGTGTGCACTGCCGTCGCGCGGACTTTGAACGTGCCGGCGGTGAAGTCGTGGGTCGCACTGTTGGTGATCTGCACGTAGCCAGTGGTCGTCGGCAGCAGCAGGTTGGTCACCGCAGCGGGCACTGTGAAAGAGGCGCTGCTTGCGTTGGTCGTACAGACCGCCTTGACCGAACGGCCATTGACCAGCACGCCGCTTTGAATCGTGATTGCGACCGTGCCCGTTCCGGCAACCCACCCGACGTTCAAGGGCATGTTGCGCGTCACCGTCACCGAGCCCGCGTCCGGAAGCGTCGTCACGACGAGTCGCGTCGGCGTCATCATCGTCGTCGAGAACGCCGGTACTCCGCCGGCGCTGCCCGTGGCGCTCGCCGTCACCGTCTCACCGCCGTTCCACCAAAGACCGGTGCCGCTTCCCTGGTACACCAGCGTGGTCGCATCGATCGTGAGCGCAGGCCCTCCATCCGATCCGGAAACTACGGCCGAGACTGCTCCAGCGCTGACCGCGGCGCCGCCATCGAACTTCGGAGTCCCCCCGTCGTGCGTACAGTCCGAGATGTCGCAGCCGCCCGTGTTGCTGAAAGCGCAGCTGAATGCTCCCGACGGAATGGGCCCGCCCGCGGGGTAGAAGACAGCGAGCGCTCCCCGTCGGTAGCCCACCTCGTCCAGCTGGGTCAGCGAGATGACTCCGACGGGCCCGCCGGTGCCGCCGCCCGTACCAGTGCCGCCGCCCGTGCCCCCGCTGCTGCTGCCACAAGCGACGAGAAGGAACAGACCCGCGAGGAATAACGAACGCATCATGGTCGAGCCCCTGTGAGGGCCGCGAACCAGCGACCCGACCCGCTTTCAAGCATGGAACGTCTTCGGAACCGAGAGCATATCGATCAGCATCCGCTCGAGCCGTAGCTGAAGGCTCACAGCCTCCAACCCCAAGGCCCAGTCTCCCCCTGAACTCCAGCTGGCGCTCGGCGTCTGACTCACCTTGTGCGCATCCAGGGCTCTCGGCGTACGACAAGAGCCTCTACTTCGTGCGCCCTTCGCCTGTGATGTGAACCAGCGGTGTGACGCGCGCGGTTACGCAGGTGACCTTCTGGTTCACGTGGTGAGCGTAGGATGCCCCTTTCTTCGGGCATCTTCACCCAACCGCTCAGTGGCACGCCTCACGCACTCGTAGCTGGGTCTCGTCTGCTGGAGTTCTCGTGCGCCAACTCTTCTTCATCGTCACGCTGTGGGTGTCCGGTTGCCAATGCCAGGCCCCGTCTCTTCTCGATGGAGGCATGGACGCAGGCGTCGCTTACGACGAGTTCGACGCGTGGCGCGAAATGCGCGAAGTCATCCGCAAGAGTCCTGACGCCGTGCCGGCTCGCGCCGAAGCGCTGGTCGCTGCGAAGGACGCTCAGGGCCTCTTCGCACTGGTTCGCGACGACATCGCGCTGCTGCCGACAACGAACCACGGGCTCGAACAGGCGAGCACCCTGATTCGATGGGGCGCGCGCGCGACGCTGCGTGGCCAGGCAGGCACTCCCCGCGAGCGCGCGGAGCTGCTCAAGGAGCTCTACATTCGTGCCGGCTTCACCGCCGAAGTCGTCGTTGGCGCGCCCATCGCCGGTTCGACGGTGATGGGGCTGCTCGCGAAGGGTCCTCAGCGTGCTCTGAGCTACCAAGTGACGGCCGAGCAGGCAGCGCGCTGGAAAACCGTCCTCTCCGTCGACCCGAAACGTGCGCCGCCGGCGCCGCTCGATGAGGACGGCGGCGTTCGAAGCGCCATCCTCGCTCAGATTCGCCCGCTGCTGCCGACACCTCCTGCTGCAGTCGCCTTCGACCCCACGCTCGACGAGGTTCCGTTGGTGCGCGTCGTCATCAACGGTTCGATTCAGTACGCCAACCCCAACCTCGACAACACGACCTTCGGATCCAGCTTCACCATGGAGACACCAGTCATCGCGCTGGCTCCCCTCAAGGAACGCCAACTGCGCGTGGCGCTCTCGGCTGCGCGCAGCGCGAACCCCGGCGAGACGTTCATCCTGGCCGAGCACACCTGGAACGCCTCGGACGTCGCGGGCCGCACGGTGACGGCTGCCTTCAATGCGCCGCTGTCGCGGGCTGAAGCTGGAAAGCTTCGGGTCGGTGAGGCCGACGCCTTCATCCCTGTATTCGTCGTGAGAGGTGACGGGCTCGACGCGGCTGGGACTCAAGCGCTCTCGGTGGTCGGCACGCCAGTGCTCCGCGACGGAACCCGGGTGATGGCGACGATGGATGGTGGGCTTACCCTTGCCGGCGAAGCCATCGCACGCGGGCCCACGTCGGCCGCGACGCTCACTTCGGTGACCACTGTCTCGGTCACTGCGAACGCCCAAGCTTTCCCAGACATCGAGCTGTGGGTGAGCGCGAAGAAGTCCGACGGCACCAGGGTATCCGCTCTCGCCTCCGACGCGTTCCGCATTCAGGAAGACGGCAAGAACGTGAGCGCCTCGCTGCGTCGCACGAGCGCAGGCGCACCGCGCGTGGTGCTGCTCTTCGACCGGTCGACCTCGATTCCTGCCGAGTTCGTCACCGGTGCGGCCACGATTGGGCATTCGATCGCCGACGCCGTCATCACCCAGTTTCCCGGCGCGCAGCTGCAGGTGGCGGCGCTCGACATCAACGGGCCCGCTGTCTCGGGGCCGATGGTGTCGACGTTGGCCGACGTCGACGCGCAGCTCGCGGCGTTGAGCGGCACGGGCTCGGAAGTCTGGACCGCGCTCGACCACTTCGCCGACTCGCGCGCGACCTGCATCCTCGCCATCACCGACGCGGTGATTGATGGCGTGCTCTCTCCACAAATGGCGACCCGGCTCGTCAGCGGCCCCTCGGTGCTGGTTGCGGGGGTTGGTGCGGTCGACGTGGCGGCCGCCGCTCGCATCGCCGAGGTGACGCGCGGGCGGGTGCTTCAGAACGTGACGCCCACGAATCTGGCGGTGTCGGTCACCACGTTCCTCGCTGAGCGCCTCGAGTTCGACTACCGCATCGTGTACCGGGCACCGACGATGGGGGCCAACCCGCGCCGGGTGACTGTGTCGGTGCGCGCTCCCGGCACCGCAACGGCGAATGTCAGCTACGTGCCACCCCTTGCTCCGGTCGCCGGCAGCGCCCTGAGCGCGCTGTACCTGACGATCGAGACCGACGGCCATTCGGTGACGCGCCTGCTCGCGGGCGGCGCCGCAGGCAGCGCGGCGAATCGCGAAGAGGTCGCTGGCGCGCTCTTCGGGAAGTACGTGCTCGGCGTCGAGGCAGGCGCTCCATCGCTGACTACCCTCCTCGACGAGCACCTCACCGAGCGTTTCCAGGCCGAGCCGGGAGTCGACGCTTTGCGCGCGGGTGACGCGGCCGCCATCGCCCAAGCGGCGAAGCTCACTCTCTTCCGTTCTCCCACCGACCTGCGCTTCTTCTCTGGAGCGCGTCCAGGAGAAGCAGAGCCCGGGAACCTCACGTTCGCTGACGGTCTGACCGTCACGCTCCACGCGACGCGACCCGTTTTGGGCGTGAAAGTGGTGCGTCGCTTCGACATGTTGCCGCTGGTGCCCCGCGAGACGGTGAGCTTTTCGGGAGCGCAGACCAAGCACACCACGACCGAGCGGACGGTGTTCCTCGCTGCCTTCGAGAGTGAACGATTCCCCACCAACACCGCGCGCGCTCTGGCTGGCAAGACACTCGCGCGCTTCGACCCGCTCACCATTGACCAGACATTCGGTGCGCGATGGAGTGGCGTCGCGTACCCCGCGTACGCGGACTACGACGTTCTCGCTCCGAGCGACGGCAGCGTGGTGGCGTTCTGGGCTGTGCACCGCCGAACCGGCGAGGTCATCGGCGTGATGCCCAATGGCGGAATCGGCGAAGGAGAAAGCACCCAGATGCTCGTCGATCGCCTCCTCACGCTGCTGGACGCCGCAGGTCGTGCGGGAGAGGCGATTGGTTACGAGGGGGTCAAAGCGTGGGCGGACCTCGAGGCGACCAAGGTGACGTTGCTCGGCAGCGCGATCATGCTGTTCGAAGGAGAGGGCACTGTCGGCGATGTGGCCGGCGCCATCTGCGGTATGGGCGTCGGAGCCATCGGTGGCCCGATTCCCGGGTGGGAAGACCTGCACAGGCTGCCGGGTGATTTCGAGTCGATTTTTCGCACCCTCATGCCAGGCGAGGAACGCCCCTCGCTGCCGAGCGCAACCGAGGTGATCTGCTCTGGGCTGCTTGGCGATTAGCGTGTGACCAAACCCGCCACCGACTTCGAAACTGGATGGGGCACATCGAGGTGCAGCGCCACATCAATCGCGCCTGCACAGGGAGCCCAGATCGCAGCTACCTCGAGTTCTGGCGCCTGTACCCAGGTGACGTGCGGGTAGCCTGGGAATTCGTACCGCGTGTTGAAGAGGTTCCTCACGCTCAAAGCCACTGGAAGAGGCTTCGTCTTG
>JANOHG010000274.1:0-2304 GCA_031406375.1 Archangiaceae bacterium
CGCCACTTCGCCGCCCGGCTGGAGGAGTTCCTGGCCCGGCACGGGCTGCGGGCCGTCCGCGAGGCGGAGCTCTCGACCCAACGCTGGGCGGAAGATCCCGCGTTCGTGCTCACTGTCGTGGCGGCCCATCTCGCGGGCACCTTCAGGATCAAGCAGCGACGGAACCGCCACGCCCACCAGTGCATCGGTGGTCGAATGACCGAGCATCTTCCCAGCAGCGGCGTTGGCGAAAAGCACCACGCCGCGCTGAATGACGACGACGCCATCGGGAGCTCCCTCGATGAGTGCGCCGGCCAGTTGGTCAATTCCGTCCACGGGCCTTCATCTCTCACGCCGGCATGCGCGTGACCAGTGCGAGACCAGAAAGATCGTGAATCATCTAAAGTCGAGGTTGGCCCGCGGGAGGATCTCGCGTGACGACCGATGGATCGCCGACGGCGGCGATGCTCTGGGGTTAGAGTCCGTCGCAGCGTGGAGAACCTCGGATCCCCCATTTGGTTCGGCCGGTACCGGTTGACCTCGCGCATCGCGACCGGAGGCATGGCCGAGGTCTACGTCGGCCGGCACATCACCGAGGCGGGTGAGTTCGGACCGATGGTGGCGATCAAGCGGTTGCTGCCGCATCTGGTGAAGGATCGCCAGGTCGTCCGGATGTTCTTGAACGAGGCGCGGATCACCGCCCAGATTCATCACCCGAACGTCGTTGGCATCATCGACCTTGGGCACGAGAAGGGTGAGCCTTACATCGCGATGGAGCTGCTCGATGGGCGCACCTTCGCCGAGCTGCGCGAGAAGGCGGCCGAAACGGGGCGGCGGGTTCCGACGGGGATCATGCTGCGGATCCTCTGCGATGCATGTCATGGGCTGGGCGCCGCGCACAATGCGACCGACGAAGAAGGCCGGCCGCTGATGTTGGTGCACCGCGACTTCACGCCCGACAACGTCCACGTCGGCGCGCAGGGCGACGTGAAGGTGATCGACTTCGGAGTCGCCAAGACCGCCAACTGGGGATCCGGCACCGAACCGGGAACGCTGAAGGGGAAGTTTTTCTACATGTCACCCGAGATGATTCTCGCCAAGCCGGTTGACCACCGGGCCGACGTCTTTGCTGCCGGCGTGATGCTTTACGAGCAGCTGTGTGGCCACCGACCCTTCACTGGAAGCAGCGTCGAAGAGGTGGTGATGGCGATTGCAGCGGGAAAGCCGAAGTCACCTCGCGCGTTCGACCCGGCGGTGCCGAGGCTGCTCGAGGCTGTCTGCTTGCGCGCTCTCGCCCACGATGTCGACGCGCGTTTTCAGACGCTCGACGAGCTGATTGAAGCGATGGAACAGGTGGGTGGCGAAGCGCAGGTGGCATCACCCTCCGAAGTCGCTGCGTACCTGGGCGCGCTGTTCCCGGTCGAAAAGGACGCGAAGCGGCAAACGCTTCGCAAGGCGCGGGAAGCGGACCCATCGGTACCCAATGCGCAGGTGCCTGAAGACCCCAACGGCGGCGAAGGCGCAACCCGGGCAGATCGCCCCCGACTGCTGGTGGTCGAAGAGGCGTCGCGGCAGCTGGCCACCAACGCGTTGCGAGACCCCGTCGTCGGCAAAGGGAATTCTCGGTGGGTGCTCATCGCGGCGGTGACGGGGGGGGTAGCGCTCGCGATCGCCTTAGGGGTGATGCTCTTCAACCGGCCGCCGATTTCACCCGCCGCCGCGCTCAAGCAGGCCGCGGTCGAAGGCGCGCCCCGCGCCAAGCTTCTGCTCGCGATGGGAAAAGACCCCGCCACGACGGACGCCAACTTCGAGAGCGGCGGAAAGCTGCTGCTGGAAGCGAAGGAGTACGAGGCTGCGCTCGACTTATCGGAAAGCTGGATCCTGCAATCGCCGAAGAGCCCGAAGGCGCTGCTGCTCGAAGGCCGCGCGGCGAGCGCGCTGCGTAAGGGGAAACGCGCCGAGACCGCGCTCGAGCGCGCCCAGACCTTGATGCCCAATGACCCTGCCGCCAACGTCGCGCTGGCTGCGTTGCGTGAAGCGCAGGGCGATTCTGCGGGCGCGCTCGAGGAATACACCCGCGCGATCAAGAAGAGGTCATCGTCCGAGCTGCTCACCCGGCAGGGCTACCTGCTTTCCCAAGCAGGGCGCGTCGAGGAGGCCGCGAAGGCGCTCACCCAGGCGCTGAGCAACGAGTTCGACCCGGCCGCCGCGGCCGAGCTCGCGTTCGTCCGCTATCGTCAAGACAACTTCAACGACGCGGCCGCGCTGCTGAGGCGAGCGCTGCGGAAAGCTCCGCAGCTGATGGTTGCTCACTACTATCTGGGG
>JANOHG010000317.1:0-2377 GCA_031406375.1 Archangiaceae bacterium
ACCCAGAGGCAAGGTCACCGCATTCACCGCGACCCTACAACTTTTCAGAGACTGGAATTGGTCTGGTCTCGAGCGGGGCTCTCGCTTTCCCCCTTTGGCGAGAGTCCCGTTTATTTTCTGCGCCGCTCTGAGAGGCCGCGCGCGAAGTTGCCGATGACGAGGCCTGGGCGAGCGTCTTTGAGTTCGCGCAGCAGCTGGCCGATGCCAATCGGCGCACCGCCCGCACCGCACTCGTGGGCGACTTCGATGTATTGCAGTGGATCGATGGCGAGACTGCGCGTCTGCACTTGATCGACGCGGTATTTTTTGACCAACCGTTTGAGCGCGTCGGCTTCTCCACGACGGTCGGTGACTCCTGGAAACAGCAACAGGTTGAGCGCGAGGTAGGCGCCGCGGTCTCTGCTGAGCGCAATCGACGCCTCCACGTCCCGCCAGGAGTACTTGTCGGGCTGGTAATACGCGGCGTACAGCTGTGGATTTGCCGAATTGAGCGACACCCTCACCGCATCGAGCCCGGCGTCGTAGAGCGCGGACAACCCTTTGGTCAGACTCGCGTTGGTGTTGATGTTGATCGAGCCGGCTTTCGTCCGCTCGCGAATGTAGACAATCGCCTGGGCGATTTGGCGCCACCGCGTCAGCGGCTCTCCCTCGCACCCCTGGCCGAAGCTGACCATCGTTCGACCCGGCGCATTCTTCAAATGAAAGAGCCCTACCTGCCCCATCTCTTGTCCACCGACACCCTCATCCATCCGCTCGTGGGACGCAGGAGGCCCCTCGGCCGGCTGGTCGGAAATGCAACCAATGCAGGCCGCGTTGCACATCGTCGACGCCGGAATCGCTGCTTCGTCTCGGCAGTAGAAGACGTTCTGGCTGGTGAAGCAGCGATAGACGAGAGCGCACGTCTTCAGCTGCTTGAGCACCTTGTTATCGGGAAACCGCGCCAGGTGAGCCTTAACCTTCGCCTTGAGTTCGGGCGTCGAATAGCTGGTTGGCGTCCAATGCTGACGACGGTCGGTGTGCAGCGCCCATGTGACCGCACGGTCGTCGTCCCACGCCGCAGCGGTGTAGGCCCATTGAGGCAAGACCGGGCCGTCGTCGTCTTTGACTTCGCCTGGAAGGAACGTGCGGGTGTAGCCCGGCGGCAACAGCGCTCCGACCGCGTGGGGAACGAAGGGCTTTCCGCCCAAATCGAACGTGCGCACCAGCTCGAGCGATCCTGTCTGCGGGTCGACTCCGACTGGCAACCGACCCGGAAGGTGAACCAGCTTGCCTTGCGCTGGCAAGGAAATCGGCCGGCCGTGCGCTGCCACCAGGCGATCGCCACTGCGCAGCGTCGCCAGCAGGTACGGGTGTTCCACCACTGCGCCCTTTGGATCTGCCAACAACAGCCGCAAGCTCATCGTCTTTCAGTCAGTACCATCGAACCATCGAACCCGGCCAGACGTTGAATCCAGCATGATTCCTCTGCTCCTGATGGTGCTCGCAGCCAAGCCGACCCTCACCCTGAGCGCAACCATCGACGGGGGAAAGCCCAGGTCAGGTTGGGTCTATGCGGTCGCGGGGAAGAAGGTCGTGCTGCATGGAAAAATCGTCGGCGACCCGAGGGCCACCGTGAAGTCGTGGCGATGGTCGAAGCTCGAAGTCGAGAGCGAATCGGTCGACAATACGAAACCGCAATTTCACTTCGAGCCGATCGCATTTCGGGCGATTGAAATCGAAGCGTGCCGCGATCAACAAAGCTGCGAAGTGGATGTCACGCCATCGGTGTTGCCGAAGGTCGACCCGCTTCCTGGCGTCGGGACGATGGCGTTTCAAGCGGTGGCGACGCTCGAAAGCGGCGCAACGCTCGCGACGCCGGGCCTCGACGCGGTGAAATTTGGCGGCTTGAAGCGCGAGGTGATGCGGGTCACGTTTCGACGAGACGACTCGTACCTGGGGTTTGTCAGCGAGCTCGTCAACACCCCCTATATTTTTGGGAGCGCGGGGCCCGATGGCCGAAACCAAACCGACCTGTTGATCGGCGCCGACTGCGCGGACCTCGCCGTCTATGGGCGACGGAGAATGGGAAAGAAGGCCGAGTACACGTCGAGCTATTTTATCGACAAGCAGGCGCCCGAACGATTTCGTGCGCTGTCGGCGAAGGACGCTGGCGAAGTGATTGACGGCGCGGGAAAGCCGATCGCCTTCGGCGACCTTGGGGTTCAGCTGGGCGATTTGATCCACTTCCCAGCTTCGCGCCACGTCGCGGTGCTCTACGAGGATCGCCCGCCACTGGGGGTGCTCGATTCGACAGACCTGATGATCCACACCTGTTGGGCGCCACCGAAGATCGAGCCGATCGCGGCGAGCAGCTGCGGCAGCTTTCCTTGGCGCATGC
>JANOHG010000353.1:0-5676 GCA_031406375.1 Archangiaceae bacterium
CTCGCGCGGTATGGGGGTGAAGAGTTTGTGGTGCTGCTACCGCAGGTGACTCGCACCGAGGCGCTCGAGGTGGCAGACAAGCTGCGACGCTTGGTTCAAGACGCCCCCATCGAGTATCGCGAAGTGCAGCCCCAAGGAACAATCACCATCTCGGTCGGCGTCGCCAACCTTCCGATTGATGCCGTCGAACTGGGGAACCTGGTCGACTGCGCAGACTCGGCACTCTACGCGAGCAAGCGCAGTGGCCGGAACAGGGTGACTTCCTACGCCGTGGGAATGGAAATGCATCCTGGGCGCGAACGCGGACCCAACGCCCAAAAGCGCCGCGTCACCGCCGAGGTGCCCGTTGTCATCCCGGAAACCGCGAGCGCGTCGAAGTCCTAAGCCGAAGTTCGGTCGGTGTTGAAACCGAAAGCCTCGTTCAGCGCACTCGCGCCCGTGCAAACCGCTTTCGTCGCACGCAGGCGTCACCCTGATCGGCGGTTTTTAGTGGGTGGCGAAGCCGACCAAATCAAGCAGCTTGTTGTAGTCGATCGGTTTGCTCATCGTCAGCGCGATGCCCTTGCGCATGCTCTTCTCGCTGATTTCTTCCGAGTGCCAGGCTGTAACCAGGATCACCGGCATGTTTTTCAGCCGTGGCACCGCGTGAATCTGCTGAGCGAACGAAATGCCGTCGACGTGCGGCATCATCAGATCCGTAATCACCAGCTTGATGTCGTCGGTGTGAAGCATCTGCATCGCTTCGATTGGCGATGGCGCGGTGAGGACGGTGTAGCCATGCTTGGTGAGAAACCGGGCGATCAGCCCCGACTGCGCGCGATCGTCGTCGACGACCAAAATCTTGATCGCAATTTCCGGTTGCACGCTTTGCGTCTAACACACCATCATTCGATGCGCTGCTTACCGCTGCTTTGGGTAGAAGTGCCACGTGCACCCGCTCGATTCCCTGCTCGATGAAGCCAGCAATGCTCTGGATGATGGGCTCTTTGCCGAGGCCCTCGCAAAGAGCAACGAGGCACTGAAGCAGGAACCCGACGATCTCGAGGCCCTCGGGTTGCGCGCGGCGGCATTGGCGGAACTGGGGCAGTGGGAAGAAGCCGACGAAGTCTACGCGAGCCTGATCGCGCGCGAGCCGACCGAGCCTTCATGGGTGCTTGCCGCGGCCGACGTGATGATTCGCCAGCCAGGAGACGATCCTCATCGCCTCGAGGGCGGCCTCGCGCTGCTGTCGACGATCGAGAAGCTGGCGGCGAAAGATGATCGCCTTCATTTCGAATGGCTGATGCTTCGGGCAATCTCGCTCAACCAACTCGGCGAGCTCGACGACGCGCTGAAGACCCTCGAAAGGGCGCTGGCGATCAGCCCCGACGAGCCCGAAGCGCGGCTCGAGCACGCGGTGACGCTGTTCGACCTCGGCCGCTTCGTGCCTGCGAAGAACGAACTTTGCGCGCTCGCGTCCGAGATCCCCGACGATCCGTGGCCACCCCATTACCTCGGCCTGCTCGCCGAACGGTCGGGTGACGACAAGCAAGCACGGGCGCTGTTCGCGAAAGCGACCTCGCTCGATCCTGAGGCATTTCCGGCCACCGTGAGCTTCTCCGAGCCGCAGTTCGACGCAGCGGTGAAGGAAGCAATCGCGAAGCTTCCCGAGCACGCGAAGTCGCACCTGGGCAACGTCACCATTTCGGTCGAGCCGTTTCCCGATGATGAAGCGCTTCGATCGGGTGAAGTGACTCCGACGATTCTCGGGGTTTTCCAAGGCACGCCGATTGACGAGCGCAGCCCGTTGATCGCCGAACACCACGTCACCGCACGAATCGTCCTCTACCAGCGCAACCTCGAACGCTTTGCGCGAAGCCACGATGAGCTGATTGAACAAATCGGAGTCACCGTGCTGCACGAAGTAGGTCACTTGCTCGGCCTCGACGAGGACGAGCTGTACGACCGCGGGCTCGACTGAGCGCGCCTGGGGCCTTACCGGAACAGCCAGGTAATCGTTCGCGGAGCGCCCTTGCGAACGATCGAAAACTTCAGCGCGCTGGCTTCTTGCACCTTCGCGTACGCCTCGAGCGCCTGGTCGAGGCTCGACAACTGCGCGTCATTCACCGCCAGCACGATGTCTCCGTTCTGAAAGGCGAGCGCGTCCGCGAGGCTGCCTTCCCTGATGCTGAACAGCTTGAACCCGCGGGCGGCGCCATTGTGGAAATGGGGAATGATGCGAAGCTGCGTCGGAGCGCACTCGAGCAGAGCGCCTTTCGACGCAGTAGGAACTCTTCGTGTCCACGGGTCGATCGGCACAATCGATGACAAAAGCCGCGGGTTGCAGGTCGCCTTAGGCGGTGGCAATGGCGGGGGATCTTTTACAGGCGCAACACGAACGACATCTGCCGATTCGGTGAGCAAACCGAACAGCACCGGCAGCTGCCGACCGTACACCTGGCCATCGACGGACAATCGCAGCGTGCGGTTCTGCGAGGCAGCTGCCACTTCCCAGGGTTCGCAGAGAACCGCCGAGGCAAACCGCGCGAGATCCTCGACCTTCGCCCCCGCCTTGAAGCTCACTTTGACCGCGGTTTCTGCGCCGGGCCGCTTGCACACCCTGCCGGCATCGGGACTTGCGGCCAGCACCACCGCCAGCCAAATCACGTCGACGCCCTCGCGCGCGGGGCCAAGCGGTTGATCGCTTCGATTGCGCGATCGATGTCGGCTTCGGTAGTGCCGCGGCCATAGGAAAGCCGCAGCGATTCCTGCGCTTGGGTGCCCGACAACCCCATCGCGGTGAGAACGTGAGACGGTGTCAGTGAGCCAGAAGCACAGGCGGCTCCAGACGAGACGCAGATTCCTTCGAGGTCGAGCGCGATCAGCAACGCTTCGCCGTCTGCGCCGGGGAACCGGAAGTTGGTGGTACCCGGCGCACGACGCGCCGTTCGTCCGTTGACCTCGGCTGCGACTGCGCTCTCGAGCCGTTCGCGCAAGCTCTCGAGCCGCGCCGCTTCTTCGTCGAGGTTGCCGGTGGCGAGCTTCAGCGCCGCCACGAGTGATTCGATCATCGCCAACGCAGGGGTTCCTCCACGGCGGCCGTCTTCCTGGTGCCCAGGCACCATCGGCTCGAGCGGCACTGCGCGCCGGGCGAGCAGCACGCCGATGCCGGGCGGAGCTCCAATCTTGTGACCCGAAAAGCTGAACAGATCGGCCGGCACTTCTCGCAGGGTCGCTTGGATCCTGCCGACCGCCTGCACTGCGTCGGTATGAAAGACGATTCCGCGCTGGATGCACTCTCGCGACACCTCGCGCACCGGCTGCTCGACACCGGTTTCGTTGTTCACCCAGATCAGCGAGCACAACGCGACGTCAGCAGTGAGCACCTCGGTGACGCGCGCCAACGGAACAGCGCCAGTCGCATCAGGCGCGAGGCGAATCACCGTCGCCCCCTGCGCCTCGAGCTGTTTCACCGCGCCCAGCACACAGGGATGCTCGATCGCCGAGGTAACGACGGTGGTGCGGGCTTTGTCCTTGCGAGCGGTCCACGCGCCTTTAATCGCCAGCGCCGCACCCTCGGAACCCGAGGCAGTGAAGATCACTTCGCGACTTTCACAACCGAAGACACCCGCGACGGCCTCCCGCGCAGCCGTCAGCCGCGCCCGTGCCGCCCTACCAGCCTGGTGCACGCTCGAAGGGTTGCTTCCCACCGCCGCGAAGCCACGGGCGAGCGCCGTGGCCGACTCGGCTACGAGCGGCGCACCAGCGTTGTAGTCGAGAAAAATCACGACTCTTGTTTGCCGACGTTGAGCAGAGCCGTACCGCGCTCTCCTTCGACGCCAAACGCTTTCTGAAAGCGACCTACGACTTCGAATTTAACCGCCGCGCGCGCCTTGCGCGTGCCCGACAACGGAATCCGCGCGCCAGCCATGCTTCCGTGGCCACCCGCAGATCCACCCATGCCCACCAACGTCTCGCGAATCAATCGGCCCGCACGCATTCGCCGATCACTCACGCGAAGCGACAGGTACAGCTGGCTGCGAAACGAGCCGAATGCCAATGACCAGCGCGGCCCTTCGAGAAACGACAGTCGTTCGGCGACTTCGGCGACCATATCGGGGCTGTAGACTTCGCCCAGGTCGGTAATCACCGCATCCGAGAACACCTTCGCCCGCTTGATCGCTTGGTAATAAAGCTGGAAGTACCTTGCTGGCAGCTCGGGGTGCTCTATCTGGCTCAGCAGCGTGCGATCGATTTTCGGAAACAACCACAGGTAGCTGTCGATGTCGGGATCGTGCGTCTGCCGCTCGAGGTTTCGCGTGTCGGCTTTGATTCCGTAATAGAGCGCCGTCGCAAGCTCGGGATCTGGCTCGAGCCGCGCAGCGCGCAGGTACTCGACCAACAGCGTCGAGGTGGCGCCATAGTTCCGCCCGACGTCCGCGAACGGCGCCACAGGGCCTTCTTCCCGCAGCGGGTGGTGATCGATCACCACGTCAGCCTTCAGCGCCGAAGGCAGCGAATGGTTTCCAATCGACTGCTGGGTGTCGACGAGACAGACCAGCTCATACTCGTCGAAGATGATCTGCGAGACAGGCGTCAACGGAAGCTTGAGCACCTTGACGAAGGCGAGGTTCTCAGCGCGGCCGATAATTCCACCGTACGCGACGCGAAACTCCATCCCCGCCCGCTTCTGAAAAATAAGACCCAGCGCGCACGCTGAAGCGATCGAGTCGGGGTCGGGGTTGTCGTGGGTGAGAATAACCACCCGCTTCTTGCCGCGCGCCAACTTTACCAGGCGCTCGACCTTCAGCTTGGCTGAGAGCGTGGCGACGTTCAGCGAAGCGAGCGCGGCGCCCAAGGTGACCTCGTCAATTCACGGATTTGTACTTCCGAGCATCGTCTCGGAAATATTTGAGAGCGTTATCCAACGAGTTCTCCATCGCGTCCATCATCAGGCTCGCGAAACCTCCAACCGTGCCCCGGAAAGCCTCGTAATATTTCTGGCGGTCGATCGAGTGAATCACTGAAGGGAACATCTGGTTGCGCAGCAAGACGAGGTTGCTGAGCATTCGCCCTACTTTTCCCGAATGCTCTGCGAACGGGAAAATCTGGATGAACTGATGCTGCACCCGCGCCGCCTGTAACAGAGGGTGCTGCTCGCGAAACTCGCCGGTGGCGGTGGTGTCGATCAACTTCTCGAGCATCGGAAGAATCTTCGCCGGCTGCGCGATCTCGTGGAAATAGGTGCGGTGCAGCGGCATGTCTTTTCGCAGCCCTGCCCGCTCGCGCTCTTTCGCCAGTTCCTTTTCGCTGCGTTCCCGGCGCTCTGCTGCCGCCCGCGCGGCCTGCGCCTCAGGCGTATTGCCGGCCAACAGATCATGGATGCGGCGAACCTGAGTCATCGTCACGCCACCCGTCTTCTTGCTGATGCTCTTGGCTTCCTCACGCAAGTACTCGAGACAGGATTTGTGGTTCCTGATCTCGAGGACGATCGGCATCAGCGACGCTTCCGCAGCGATGGCTCCAGGCCGCAGCGCAGCCATCAACTCCTGGCCGGTATAGACAACGCCCTCGAGCGCGTTGTCGTGGTAGACCCACGACATCTCGAAGCGCTCGAGGAACTCTTGAGCCTGGAGCTGGAGTTTTTTCGCTCCGAGCAGCTCCCTGAGTTGTTCGTTCTTCTCTTCGAGCTCGAGC
>JANOHG010000360.1:0-6042 GCA_031406375.1 Archangiaceae bacterium
CCAACTGGTGCCACCGACGTCGGTCCCAGACACTGCCGCGCGGCTGCCTCCTGCGACCGGTGACGTACCGATCGACAAGACGTTTCGCCGAGAGCTGAGTCCCGCCGAGTCGCAGATGATGACCGACTCGGAGCCCAACCCAGAGCCTTCGCAGAAGAAGTCGCAACCCGTGAAGCTGGAGCCACCCAAAGCCCAGAAGTCGATGCTGCCGCTGATCGCGCTGGGTGTCGCTGCGGGTGCTTCGTTGCTCGCCGGTCTGGTGTGGATGACGCAACGCCCTGAGCTTCCGATGCTGGTCGACCCGCCGATGATGGCAATCGCCTTCGACGCCGGCGCCGCCGCCGAGCCCGAGGTGCCGGACGCTTCGGAAGCAGCCGTGGTTGCGCCAATCGTCGGCGAGCCCACGCTCGTTCGGCCCTTCGACGCCGGAATCGCACTCGTCGCGGCGCCCCAGATCAGGCCACCGGTTCCTCGGCTGCTGCGCATCGAGTTCCGGATCCGCCCGTTCGCGCGGGTGTACCTCGATGGCAAGGAGCTTGGCGAGACGCCCTTTCCAGCCGTCGCCGTCACGGTGGGGAAGCACAAGATCCGGCTGGTCAATGAACAGCTTGGCAAGGACATCGAGCTGGACCAGCAGTTCCAACCCGGCGATACCTCGTTCAAGTACAACTTCAAGGAGTGAAGATGCGGCAAGCCCTATGGGTGGCGACGATTGGCGCGGTGCTCGCGCTGTCTGTGCCGGCGCGCGCCCAGAGCGCAGAAGTAAAGAAGTACCTCAATGCCGCGGTCACCCTTTACGAAAACCTCGAGTACGAGAAGGCGATCAAGCAGATCCAGCGCGCAAAGACCAAGTCGACGGGCGCCAGCGACGATGCGCGAATCGCGCTCTACGAAGGCATCTTCTTCGCCGACATGGGGAAAGAAGACCAGGCGCTCAATGCGTTCAAGACGGGGTTGTCGATGGAGCCCGAGGCGAAGCTGCCGCTCGAGGTGTCGCCCAAAGTCGAGAAGGTCTTCAAGAAGGCGCTCGAGAACGTTCAGAGGCTGCTCGGCCCTCAGCTTGATAAACAGCGCGAGGAAGAACGGCAGCGCGTCGAGGCGGAAAAGCAACGCGCCGCCGAAGAGCAGCGAAAGAAAGACGAAGAGGTTGCCCGACTGGCCGCGATCAAGCCGCCCGAGCCAAATCGCCCGCCTCCTGCGGCCGTCGTTGCGGCGCCTGCTGGGCCGGCAATGCGCACGCTGGCGATCATTCCTCTCGCGGTGGGAATCGGCTCGGGCGCGGCCGCGGCCTATTTCCTGCTCACCGCCAAAGGGCAAGAGAGCGCGCTCAACAACGGAACAGCGCCGCCGGCCCAAGCGATTTCGGTTCGCGACTCGGGCAAGAGCAACGCAATGCTGGGCTACGTCTTCACGGGCGTGGCGGCCGCAGGCATCGCGGCGGCGGGCGTGATGTTTGGGTTGGGTGGGGGCGAAAAGGCGGCGGGGGTGACGCTCATCGCAGGTCCGGGGCAGCTCTACGTTGGAGTGGGTGGAGCGCTGCCGTGAGGCCACTGCTGTGGCTGCTGCTGGTGTGCGGGTGCATCACTGCCCGGCCACCGCAGTGGGAACACTGGTGCGTCGACTTCGATCCCAAGCCTGCCAACCCTGAGCTACAGCGCGCGGGCGACGAAGGCTGGGAAATGGTCTCGATGGCGTTTCGGCCTCCAGTCTCGCAGCTGGGCAGCTCGGTGGGCGGCGGAGCCACCCTGGTGTGCTTCAAGCGACCCAAGGCCGCTGCGCGTTAAACCGCGCTACCGACAGAGCCTTTCTTGACCCCCCTCGCGCGCATCACTACCGTCCCCATCTTGATGCATCGCCATGCTGTTCTGCTGTGCCTGGTGGGCTTGAGCGTGCACGCCGCGGAGGTGACGCGCGTTGCCTCGTCGTTCGACGACAAGAAGCCATTCGGGATGTTCCTCGACATCGGATTCGAACGAACTCAGGACAAAGCGAAAATCACCCGCGAATGGTACGAGGCAAAGAGCGGTGGCCTCACTGACGTGAGCGAGTTGCGCTACACGCTCTACGATGTGCGGCTGAAGCTCGACGCCCACCTGGGCCTGTACAAGGATCTCGAGCTCCACTTTGGGATGCCAATCGTCTTTCAGCGGGATCGCATCTGGAACTTCTCGGCCGGCACGGATGCGAGCAACACGACAATCTACCGCAACTGCGCCGATGCGGCAGGGCTGGGCTGCGTGACCCCAGGCGAGGGTATGAATCGCCTCTTCGAGGTAGGCGACGCGATGGGAAGTCCATCGGGCAGCTTCCGTGGAGGACTCGGAGATTTGACCTTCGGCCTCGCTTACGCCTTCTTCAGTCAAGCGCGCGACGACACCAAGCCGACCTGGGTCGTTTCGGTCGACTACACTGCACCGACTTCTGCCGGCGCCAACCCATCGATAGTCACCGCCAGTGACAAGCGCGGCTCGATTGGCGATCGGATCCACCGCTACAAGTTCTCGACCTCGATTTCCAAGCGAATTGGGCCCGCCGACCCCTACTTCCAACTGCACTACACGCTGCCCTGGCTCGGGCCCGGCGCTTACACCAACTGCGATGATCCGTCGGCTTCACGCATGGGTCGCCCTGGGAACTGCGGCACCTCGATCTGGACTCGAACCGAGACGGGGATCAAACCCGTGCACGTCGGTGGCTTCACCTTCGGCAGCGAGTTCAACATGTTCGAACGGGCGGTGATGCATCAGAAGCTCGCGATCGATCTGCGGGCCTGGCTCACCTACAACTCTGAAGGCCGCTACCACAACGAGATGTCTGACCTGCTGGGCAAGCTGCTGCTCAGCAGCGACTACATGCAGGTCGGCGGGCACTTCGGCATCACCGGCCATGCAGCCGAGTTCATTCACCTGAAAGCCTACGCGTCATGGGCCTACAACACCGAGCACTTCCTCACCAACGAGAGCGTTGGAACCGACCTCAACAAGCCGGGCGAAGTCGGGTACGGAACCATCGACCCGATTGGAAACCCGTCGGAATTGAATCCGAACTTCGACTCGCGCATTGATCGCGTCGGCCGCCGCTTCCGGATTTCCGAGCAGATGGTGTTCACAATCAACGTCAGCGCCAGCTTCAACTTTTAAAAAGGCAGGTTGAAAGGGTCACCCTGTGCTGTTGATCGTGGCAGCGAACGGTGGACAGACGCTGACGAACGATCAATCAATCAGCTGCGACATTCGCGGCAGCCCGGCGACCGCGCCCAACCGGGTCACCACCTGCGCTGCGACGCGACACGCAAACCGCGCCATCGGCTCGAGCTGCGCCGCTGACAGCGCTTCGAGCGCAGCCCGCGTCGACACCACCTTCGTCAGCCTGAACAACAGCCCGGCAGTGAAGCCATCACCGGCGCCGGTGGTATCGACCACCTCGACCTGAGGCGCCGGCACCGCCACGACCGCTTTACCCACCTGCAGCAGCGCACCCAACGCCCCGAGCGTCACGATCGGCAACGCCACTCCGCGCTCTCGCAGCGCGGCAAGCGCTCTCACTGGGTCCTTCTCGCCAGTGACGAACTCGATTTCTTCATCCGAGAGCTTCACCAGCGTGCAGCAGGCGAGCAGCTGGTCGAGCAGGGCGCGCAGCACCGAAGGGTCTTCCCAGAGGTGAAGCCGCAGATTCGGATCGCACGAGACAATCTGCCCGCGGTCCTTCGCCGACCGCGCCGTCGTCAAAGCGGCCTCTCGTGCGCTGGGCAGCAGCAACGAGTTGGTGCCCAGGTGAACCACCTTGGTGTTGCTCATGAAGTCGGGCGCGACGTCATCGAGGCAGATCAGAAACTCGGCGGCCTGGTTTCGGTAGAACAGAAAGCTGCGTTCGCCCGCCGCGGTCAGACTGATGAAACCAATCCCTGTCTTTCCCTCGCGGGTGTGCCGAAGGTGGCTGACGTCGACCCCTTCACGCGCCAGCGCTTCGCTGATGAAGTGCCCCAGCTCGTCGTCGCCGGTGACACCGCACATCGCTGAACGGCCGCCGAGTCGCGCGACGCCGACCGTCACGTTCGCCGGCGCACCTCCCAGACACTTCTTCCACAGCTCGACATCTCGCACCCGAGCGCCGCTCTTCTGCGGAAGGAAGTCGACCAGCGCCTCGCCAAAAGCAATCACGTCGAATGGCGCGTTCATCAATCGGTGCCGACCTGATGCATGAAATCAACGCTCTTCAGCTTCCGCCCCAGGTGGTGGGCGATGAAGACGTTGAGCAACTCGCGGCAGCGCGCCCGGGTCTCGGCAGGCAGCGGCGTGCGTTCTCCCGCCTGGAGTCGGGCCAATGCATTGACGACTTCCGCGGTCACGGGCAGCCCTTGAGGAACGCGCGATGCGCAGCCGTCGCAGGTGACGCCGCCTGCTTCGGGATCAAACCTCGGGCGTGCACCGGCGGGCCCCGCGCAAATCGCGCACGGGGCGAACCGCGGCATGAAGCCGGTAAGCCGCAACGCATCGAGCTCGAACTTGAGCAGCGAGGTAGGGCCGGCGCGCCGTGCATCGAGCTCGGTCAGGTATGCAACGAGACACTCGAACAACGGAACATGCGGCTCGTGATCGCGGGTCAACTCGCGGCACAGCTCGAGGCAATAGAGCGCACGAGAAATCCTCGGCAGATCCTCTCGCAGGGTGAAGAAGCTCGAGACGATGTCGACGTTGTCGAGTCTGCAGGTGTCACCGCCGCGCCGTTCGACCAGCTGCGCCTTGAGGTGGGTGCCAAGCTCGAGCGCTCCGGCAAACCGCCGTTTGCTTTTCCGCGCCCCGGCAGCGAACGCGGTGAGCCGACCTCGGCCCTTGGTAAACAACGTCACCAGGCGATCGGCGTCGCCGTAGTCGAGGCAAGCCAGCACGACCGCCTCTTCAACGAAGCGATCCACCGACTACCGGCCCCAGGGCGGCGGCAACTGACCCATCGCAACGAAGAACACGTAGGTCGCAATCGCGGCGACGCCAATCACGGTCATCAGCGTCCTTAAGGCCCGCGACTTCCGACGGCTCTCGAGCACGTGCGGCATGGTCTCTGGATCCTTCGCCACGCCAGGGATCTCGTGCCAGCGGGTGATGGCGTCGTCGGCCGACAACCCAATCACCTGCGCA
Organism: Archangiaceae bacterium; assembly: GCA_031406375.1. Lineage (GTDB taxonomy): Bacteria > Myxococcota > Myxococcia > Myxococcales > Myxococcaceae > JAGSPQ01. The sequence continues at coordinate 5,136 of JANOHG010000360.1, forward strand.
TAGGCACGAATCAGGTTCTGCAAAAATACCCGTTCGGGCAACCGGTCGCTTTGGCCGTCTTCCAGCGCAGCCACCAACGTCGCTGGGATTTTGGTCGAACGCGCCACCTCATCGCGCGACATCCCGCGAAGCTCGCGCTGCTGAGAAAGGAATCGTCCGAACTCGGAGTAGTCGCTCACTTACGGACCCGTCGCGCCATTCAATCGAACGCAGTCGTCTTTGCTGACATCGGCTTTGGCGATGCACGCTTCGAAGGCCTTCTTCGCAGGCGCTGCTTGACCCATCTTCGCCAGACAGACGCCTTCGCGAAGGTGCGAGTCACCGATGTCCGGGCACGACTCGCGGTACTTGCCGTAGTTGCGGCACGCCTCGGGAAGGTTGCCCTGCTCTTCGTAGATGTTGCCCAGCTTCAAATACCCAAAGCAGAACTTCGGGTTGGTGGTGACCGAGCTCTTCAGATTCTCAATCGCAATCCGCGTCTCACCGAGCTTGTAACGAGCCCACCCAGCATTGGCTTGAGCTATCCAGGGCTCTCGGTAGGTCATGTCGTTCAGTGCCAGCTCGTATCGTTTGATCGCTTCGTCGTACCGCTTTTGTTCGAGGAACACGTTGCCGAGGTTGGTAAGCGCAGCCGAGAAACGAGGGTTGATGAACAGCGCGCGTTCATACGATGCACGCGCCGCGTCGAGCTTCCCGAACACCACGTGTTCCAGCACGCCCTTCGCGTGCCACGCTTCGGCGAGCTCGGGATCCAGCTCGATGGCCAGCTCGTACTGCTTCATCGCCGACGGCGGATCCTTCTGCTGGGCTTCGACGCCCATGTCGTAGTGAATTCCGGCCGCATCGCGGTCCTTGTCGGTGGGCACGTGTTTGCAGCCGCCCATGCCGACGAAGAGCGCAGCCACGC
>JANOHG010000362.1:0-1690 GCA_031406375.1 Archangiaceae bacterium
CCAGGGAGCAGAGCCCGAGCGCAGAGCTGCCAACAGCCCCATGTCCTCGTCCGTCGGAGTTGCGTACTTCACCTGCCCTGTCAAATCGTTCGGGAGCTTCGTATCGTCAAGCGGGGGGATTGCCTGCTTGCTCGTGTCCACCTGGTTCGTCGTCGTCATGCAACCTCCTCTGAGGTGTGTGGCGGCGGCCTTAACGGTTGCTTTCCAAGCCTAACCGTTAATCACCAACCCCACACGGGTTCCTTCGTTCCCTCGTTTGTCACCCACCTTTCCATGCACGATTCCAAACTTCATCCTTTCCGCGCCAGTGGCGGACAGGGCAAATTCCAGTGCTGTGCAACTGAACCACGCTCAGCGCGAACTGACGGTGAAGATCGTCTATTACGGTCCCGGGCTTTCAGGGAAAACAACCAACCTTCAGATGATTCATCAGCGCACGTTGTCAGACGTGCGGGGCCGATTGCTTACGGTGGAAACCCACGACGATCGCACGCTGTTTTTCGATTTGTTGCCGTTGTTCTTCAGCACCGCGGTCGGCTTCAAGGTGAAGGTGAAATTGTTCACCGTGCCTGGGCAGGTCATTCACAACGCCACCCGCAGGGTCGTGCTTCAGGGTGCTGACGCGGTTGCGTTCATCGCAGACAGCCGCCGCGCCGCCGCGCAGGACAACAACTCGTATTGGAAGAACCTGCAGGAGAACATGCGCGAGAACGGCCTCGACCCTGCGCAGGTTCCGGTGGTGATCCAGTTCAACAAGCGCGACCTGCCTGACAGCAAGACCGAGCAGGAAATCGCCGACACCAAACGAAAGGGAAAAGAGGTCGTCATCGGCGCGGTAGCAATTCGCGGCGAAGGGGTGCTCGAGACGTTACATGCAGTGCTCCAACAAGCGTGGCGGGCGCTGGATCAACGGGCAGCTCTGCATAAAAATATCGGATTGTCCGAGAAGGAGTTCCTCACCCAGGTGTTCGCAAACATCGACACCGCGGGCACTTCGCTCGAGCAAGAGTTTCCTCCACGCAAAGTCGCGAAGGTTGGACTGTGACCTCGGCGCCTCGCGATTCGGTGCTGCAGCAGCGACTGAGTCTCTTCGAGATGATCGATGTCGCGAGCTTCCGGGAAGTGGTGCGGGGCTTCGTCGAGCTGTACCGGATTGGGATCAAGGTCTTCGATGATCGCGGCGGGAAGCTGGCGGACATCAAGATCGGCAACGGCGACTTCTGCGGCTACGCCCAATCATCATTCTCAGGAGAATGTCTAATTCACCTGAGAATGATTGGGTCATCTGACCGTCAAAACCTTCCTTTTTTATATTCATTTTATGAAAAACTTGACTCAAAACTTACTTGATTTCAATAAACTCAGGTTCGAAAGGAGCAATCGTAAAGTTGCCAGTGTAATCTTTATCAAAAAGGATACTCCTAGACTTTCCTTTTATCTGTATTTCTTTCGACTCACCGCTTACATTCAGGTATAAAAAATGGTTTTCATCGATTTGACGAGCCATCACGCCAGAAGGAACCGCTGGTCCTTTTTTGATAGCCAAATCGACTATGAGTTCGTCAAGTAGCGGATTAATGATACTGCCATCAGCCGGCAAACCCACATAAATAGCCCTGCCTTTGCCAAATTTATGTGTGGTCATGATGGGGTAATCTTTGTCCAAACTGGTGATGGTACCGATCACTTC
>JANOHG010000368.1:0-2211 GCA_031406375.1 Archangiaceae bacterium
ACCCAGAGCATGCCCTTGGGCTTCTTGCCCATTGCCTTCTGAGCGGTGCTGAGCGCGGCTTGAACGTCGGCTCCGAAGTATTTGGTGTCAACCGAGAGGGCAGGGTTCATTTGCAGAGCGCGGGTAAATTCCTTCTGCGCCGCAGCCTTGGCGCCGTTCTGCAGCTGCGAAGCGCCGAGGAAGAGAAAGACTTCAGACAGCTGTTCAGGCTTTGCCACCGACGGGCGCTTGATGAAGAACACGGCCGCCTCAGTGAGTGCCTTGGTGGCGGCGTCAAAATCGAGGTTGTCATAAGCGTCTCGACCGGTCGCGAAGAGCCTGTCTCCTTCATCTGCCGAGACGGGAGCCGGGGGAGGAAACTGCGCCTCGACGTCGACCAGCGCGACCCCTTTCTTCGCGAGCGCTTTAGCGAACTCAAGCTCGACGCGGCCCGCACTGTCTTGCGCAAGCGTGTCCTGACCGGACGAGAACACAGCGGCGACAGCGGGAAGATCAACCACAACAGGGGCGGGCAATGCGGCCAGCACCAGCAAGCAGGGGAAGAGCACGGCGGCACAGTATTACAGCTGCACCGGTGGCGGAGCTTTCTGGACTTCGGATCTGCGCGCGCTAGAGTCGGCGGCGTCCAACAGCCCTGAAGCAACTGCTACAAGTCTCCTAAGGGTATAGAACTTCAATGGAAAATATCGGCTTGTCTGAACAAATGAGCATGTTCGCCGAGGACTCAGATCCGAAGATGAAAAAGGCAAAAAACAAAGGAGGGAAGGGTGGAGGAGGCGGCGGCGACGGTGCCGCGGGGGGCGGCGGGGGCGACAACGAACGGTCGACCTCGTTGTCTGAAGAAACGCGGCGGCGGTATCTGAACTACGCGCTGTCGGTGATTACTGCGCGTGCGTTGCCCGATGTGCGCGACGGGCTGAAGCCGGTGCAGCGCCGAATTTTGTACGGCATGTGGCACGACCACCGGCTGACCCACGATGCGAAGTTTCAGAAGTCGGCGAAGGTCGTCGGTACGATCATGGGTCAGTACCACCCGCATGGCGACTCGGCGCTTTACGAGGCGTTGGTGCGAATGGCGCAGGATTTTTCGCTGCGCTACCCATTGATCGACGGCCACGGAAATTTCGGCTCACTGGATGGCGATTCACCCGCAGCGATGCGTTACACCGAGTGCAGGTTGCAGGCGCTTGCTGGGCACATGCTCAACGAGCTCTCGCGAAAGACGGTCGACTTCCGACCGACCTACGACGGCACGATGTTCGAGCCGATCGTCGTGCCCGCGCGAATGCCGCAGTTGCTGATGAACGGTACGACCGGCATCGCAGTGGGAATGGCGACCAACATTCCGCCGCACCATCTGGGCGAGCTGATTGATGCGTGCGTGGACTTGATTGCTCATCCCAAGCTCGAGACGAAAGATCTGCTCAAGCACATCAAGGGGCCAGACTTCCCCACCGGTGGGCAGATCCTCAACTCGAAGAAAGAGCTGCGCGACATCTACGAGACGGGGCAGGGCGGTGTCCGGCTGCGCGGCGAGTGGAAGATGGAAGAGAAGGCGCGCGGGGCGCAGCAGATTATCGTCACCTCGATTCCCTACACGGTGAACAAGTCGACGCTTGTTTCGAAAATCGGCGACCTGGTTCGCGAACGAAAGCTCGCGCCGTTGACCGACGTTCGCGACGAATCGACGAAAGACGTGCGAATCGTTCTCGAGATCAAGAAGGAAGCCGACCCTGAGTTGGTGATGGCCTATCTGTATAAGCACACCCCGCTATCGACGAGCTTCAACGTCAACCTCACCGCGCTGGTTCCGAGCAAGGAATCGGGGGTCGGTACTCCGAAGCGGCTGAACCTCAAAGAGATGCTGCAGTACTTCCTCGACTTCAGGCTCGAGGTGATCGAGCGGCGGGTTGCGTTCGATCTTCAGCAACTAAAGACGCGGCTGCATCTGCTCGAGGCGTTCGAGAAGGTCTACGACGCGCTCGACGAGATGATCAAAATCATCCGCAAGTCGGAAGGCAAAGACGACGCCGCGAAGAAGCTGATCGCGCGCTTCAAGATCGACGAAGAGCAGGCCGACGCGATCCTCGAGATGAAGCTGTACAAGCTGGCGCGGCTCGAAATCCTGGTCATTCAGAAGGAGCTCAAAGAAAAGCAACTCGAGGCCAAGCGACTTTCGATGCTGCTGAAGGACAAGAAGGCCCTTTGGGT
>JANOHG010000374.1:0-2574 GCA_031406375.1 Archangiaceae bacterium
GTGGCCGAACTCGTGCGCGAAGGTGTACCCGCTGTCGTAGTAGCTCAGGTGCATGTACGAGGTGGACAACAGGTTCAGGCCCAGGAACCCGCCCAGAGGCCAGTTCACGTTCGCGCGGAGCGCTCTGTTTGCGTAGATGCGCATGTCGACGTTGCCCCAGTCGCGGCCCTGGTCCATCAGGTCGACGCGCTCGATGAAGAACTGCCCGTCGGTGGCGTTGTAGAGAAAGTCCGACATGATCAGAAACCGGTCGCGCACGTGGTCCGCCTGCACGCCCGCATGCCAGTTCATTGAGGCGGTGAGGTGCGCGCCGATGAGCGTGTTGCTGTTGCGCAGCACGAGCCGCTGTACCGAACCCGGAGTAGCGACGCGGAATACTCCCGGCGTGCCGTCGTCTGCGATGGCGACGCTGGTTCGGTACACGCGGAAGTTCCAATTGTCGCCACCTCCCTGGGCGTGATTGCTGCGGTAGGTGTTGTGCTCGTGCGTGACCTGCCGTGCGACGAGCTGCGCGCCCACCGCGACTGGCGGGAAGATGTTGACCAGCCCCGAGGCCGGCGTCATCACCGGGTGCAGCCGGTCGTTGACCCAGACCTGGGCGCCCGACAGCGGCAGCCCCGCTTCGTCCACCACGAGCACCTGGGTCACTCCGGTGAAGGTGACCGTGGCCGACGCGCTGCCGATCAGCCCCGCTCCGTCGGTCGCGCGCACGGTGAGCGTGTGGGTGCCATTGGGCAGAGCCAGCCCCGTTCGGTACCGCGCGCAGGTCGGCGCCATGCAGCCATCTTCGGCGGTGCCATCGAAACCCATCAGCTGGGTCGACGTGCCGGTGCGCAGCTCGACGTTGCCGATGCCGCTCTGGGCCTCACGCACGCGCACGATGACCCCGAAGCCGCCGGCCATTTCGACGCTCGAGCCGTTCAACGGGCTGATGAACTCGACCGTCGGCGGAGTGAGGTCGGCGACGATCGGCGCCAGGGCGAACGCTTCGAACTTCAGGCCATCGATCCGCTCGTCGCGCAAAACGTTGCCGAAGTCGAGGGTCACCGCCAAGATGTCTGCTGCACCACGCACCGCGTGAAGCCGGCTGATAATCCCAGTGGTGACCTGGGCGAGGCGATCGGCAGCGACGATCTGCCCGGCCGCGTTGTAGGCCCGGAGCACCGCCGGTGGGTTGGGGAAGGCCTGTTCTTGCACGCCGGCCGAGAGCGCCAGGTGCGATTGGGCCCGCGTGAACGAGAAGCGCAGCGGGGTGTTACCGCTGATCTCCTGCCCTTCGACCGCGTCCCACGACTCGTTTCGCAACACGTTGGGCGACGTCACGGTCGACGACGGGGCCGCCACCATCACGCGTGGCCTCGAGTAATAGAAGCCCGACGGCCCGAGCACCTGGCTGAAGGCAATGCCGTGGCTGGTCGCCAGTTGGTTCGTCACGTACGTCAGCGGCGTCATCGTGTCGAAGTCGAGGCTGCCCGCGTCGGGGCGAAACGGAGGGTCGAAGAACAACAGCGTTGGGGGAATCGCGGCGTACGCGGTGGCGCCCGGAGGCATGTGCCGCACGCGAATGCGCGATGGCCCAGTCGAGTGCGCGTAGCAAAGTTCGAAGATGTGAGTGCCCGCAGACAGCACCACGTCCACCGGAACCGTCGAAGCCGGTCGAGTGCCGGGCCGGGTCAGCACGACGGTGCCGTCGATGGTGAGCAGCACCTCGTCGTTGTGCTCGATTTCGAAGCTGTGCGTACCGGCAGTCGAGGCCTGGTAGGTGCCCGACCAGCGCGCCGTGAAGTTGTTCACAGGCAAGCCGGCGTCGGCGGTGTTGAAGTTGGTGCCCATCGTGCCGTTGGCGAAGAAGTCGATCGCCGGGTCGAGCCGCGCGAGCTTGATGTCGGCAGGTAGGCTTGGACACGTGCTCCGGCCCTGGAAGTAGGCGCCGCGCAGGCCCTGCGCGAATGCAGTGAGCGGCAACAACAGAAGGACGAGCATCTTCATGGCTGAGCTCCGAGCTCAATCGCGAGGGCGTAGGACGCTGGTGCATCGGCGCTGAAGGTGAAGCGGCCGAGCTCCGGGTGGGCGACGGCGGTCACCGGAGCGAACGGCTGGCCGTCGATCGATCGCAGCACCTGCGCGGTAACGAAGTTCCAACGCGACCAACCTTCATTGGGCTCGGGAGGCAAGCTGAACACCCCGCGGCCGCGCACGTTCTGGTTGGTCAGCAGCTGGTACGGACCCAGCACGAGCTTGCGCCCGACCATCGTTGCAGCCCGGCTGAGAATCGACAGGCGGGCGCCGGGCGCGAGAACCAGCGGCTGCACTTCGAACTCCAGCATTCCGTCGGCTGAATGGACCCCGCTGGGCAGCGCGTCGAGTACGGTCGCGTAGCTCCACTCGAGCATCACCACCGGCCGCGAAGCGCCTTCTCCCAACTGCACCACCAGAGTTCCCTGGTCGTTGGGCAGCAGGTTCTCGAGGCGCCCCTTCCAGTCGGCGCCTTCGCGGGTGAGCGGCACCTTCTGGGCCGTTTGAGATCCGCCGGCAGCGTGGCTGAGCTCGGCGGCGAGCTCGGTCTTGAGCGTG
>JANOHG010000413.1:0-14541 GCA_031406375.1 Archangiaceae bacterium
CCAGCGCGTCGTCAGCGGTTGCAGCAACACGATGAGAATTCCGTTGAACGCCAGCGCAATTCCGTAGTCGCTCGCTCCTAAGCGTTTGCTCGCCATGTCGGCGGGAAGCGCGACGAGGTGCTGGAAGAAGACGGTGATGATCAGGAAGTTGAGGATCAGAAACGGAAGAAACACCGCGTCGGCGAAAGGGGTGAACATCGACCCCGTCGCGTCCGTCGGCGGCGGCTGCCGTGGCGGTTCGGGCACGCAGCGGTAGATGATCGCCGCGCAGATGAGCGTGGTGATCGCATCGCCTACGAAGAGCGCGGTGAAGTGCTCTTCGGCAAGGAACCCCGCCACACCGGTTCCAACCGCGAACCCAAGGTTGATCGCCCAGTAGAGCAGCGCGAAGGCCTTCATTCGGTGCTCGGGCGCCACGATGTCGGCGATCATCGCGCTCGAGGCAGGGCGGTAGAGGTCTCCCAACAGGCCCAGCGCTGCCGCAGCGACCGCCAGCTGCCACCATTCTTCTGACGCGCCCAGCGCGAGCATCGACGCTGCTCCAAGCACCAACCCGAGAATCATCGTCGAACGGCGGCCAACGCGATCCGCGAGCACTCCGCCCAGCGTGACTCCTCCCAATGAGCCCAGCCCGAAACCCGAGACGACAGCCCCTGCATCCTCGAGAGAAAGCCCGCGGCGTCGGGTCAGATAAATGGTCAACATCGGCAATACGAAGGAGCCCAGCCGATTGATCAGCGTCCCTCCCCAGACGAACCAGAATGCGCGAGGCAGCTGGCCCACCTCTGCGTCGAATGTTCGTAAGAGTCGAGAACTCACGGGCGCACGGGCGATGGGCATGACCCGAGCGACGCGGGTCTCGCGAAGAAATTAGACGCCGCGCGGCATTTGGGTGCGCCTGGCGGTTGAAAGCTTGGCGTGCAGGGTCGCGGTCAGCAGGTACCAGAACTGAACTTCGCCAAAGCTGATGATGTCGCCGTCATGCAGCAGGCTCTCGCTGTCTCTTCGCAGCCGAATGCTGGCGTTGAGGAAAGTGCCGTTGGTCGAGCCGAGATCTTGAATCGTCGCCCGCTGGTTCGCGGCGTCCCATCGCAGCGTGGCATGGCGCTTCGATACCGAGCCGTCGTCGATCACCAGCTCGCAGTCGGGCTGACGGCCCACCGACAGCGCATCGATTCCATCCAGCGGAGGCAGGATCGCCACCACCAGAGTTTCGAACTGAAAGAGCAGCCCCAGGGTCCCGCTCGAGATCGCGCCCGGTCGCGCCATCGTCGTGCGCTGCACGTTCATCGGCAGCCCTAGCAGATTAATTGGCTTGCCATCTTGCGACTCGGGGGGCCGCTGAATGAGCACGAACGGGCCCATTTGTTTTCGAAACGCTTCGAGGTTCAGCGAGGTCGCCAGTATCTCGAGCTCTTTGACCTGCAGCATGTCAATGCCCGCCCGTGATGCCTTCGGTCGTCAGCCGGGCGTGAAGCGCGTTGGTCGACAGGTAGCAGAACCTTGCGTCGCCAAACTCGATCATGTCGCCGTCGTGCACGATCATCTTGATGTGCAGTTGGTCTCCATTGAGCCGTGTGCCGTTGGAAGACTTGAGATCTTCAATCACCGCGTTCTCGCCGTCCCACTCGATGCGCGCGTGATGCTTCGATACCGATGGATCGTCGATCACCAGATCGCAGTCCGGCAACCGGCCGACGTTCAGCGGTGCGCCGGTGTCGACCGGAGGCAAGGTCGCAACCATCAGGTCGTGGAACTCCAACAGCAAAGACACGTCATCCCACGTGGCCCCGCGTTTGATCGCCACGGTGCGCTTTGCGCCCAGCTGAAGAGCCCGAAGCTGGGTGAGTTGATCGGTCGGCCGCTGCACGAGCACGAAAGGCCCCAGCTGGCGCTGGAATTCTTCCCGCCGCATCGAACCTGCGATTCTGTGAAGTTCCTTCACCGACAGCACGCCGCCCACGCTAGACCCGGGCAGGTCTGTTTCGCTATGGAGATGTGCAATGGCCGATACAACACCCATCACTGCGGCAGGTTTACGTCGGCTCAAAGACGATCTGAAACAGCTGACGTCGGTCGAACGACCGAAAATCACCCACGAGATCGAAGTCGCCCGAGCGCACGGCGACTTGAAGGAGAACGCCGAGTACCACGCAGCCAAAGAGAAGCAGAGTCACATCGAAGGTCGGATCATGGACATCAACGGCCAGATCGCGCGTTGCGAAGTGGTCGACACCTCAAAGTTCAAGGGCACCGGCACCGTCGTCTTTGGCGCCACCGTCGAGCTCAATGATCTCGAGACCGAGAAGAAGGTCACCTACCGGTTGGTGGGCGAATATGAGTCGGACTTCAAGAAGAAGTGGATCAGCATCAGCACTCCGGTTGGCCGCGGACTCGTCGGCAAAATCGTTGGGGACACCGCGATGATTCAAAGCCCAGGCGGCGCGCGTGAGTTCGAGATCCTCAAGGTGACGTTCGAGGATGGCGAGTAGCAGCCACCCACTCTTTTCGCTGCTGGGCCCGCTGCGCTACGCCTGCGCGCGCGACTTCATCAACCTGGCTGCGATCAAGGAACTGCGCCCCGCGATCGCCGGTGCGCTTTCGCGCGCGGGGGCCGGCATCAAGGCTTCGACCAGCGCAGCACTCACCAATCAACTGCAGTGGATCGACGATCGCGATCTGTCGGTTCGCAAGAACGCGCTCCAACACGTGGTGATGGCGCTGCGCGATGAGGGCCTGCCGATCGATTTTCTGCCTCAGCTGGTTCCGCAACCCGCTTCGGAGCTTTCGGCATCAGAGCCCGTGATTGAGTCCAAGGTGATTTCGCCACCCGTCGCAGCAGGCCGCCAGCCGAAGGTGAAGCGTGCGAAGAAAATCCCGCTCGAGTCCGAGCGCGGAGAAGAAGACAGCCCGGCGCGGATGTTGTCGATTGCTCCTGGGTCGGGGCCGCTGGCGACGCCACTTTGCGAAGTGGGCTGGAGGCTGAATCCGCGCCTGGTCGGGCTGCTGAACAAGAAGGGCGTTCACAAAGTGGGCGACGTGCTCTTCCTGTTGCCGCGGATCTACGAAGACCGTCGGACGCTGAAGAAAATTGCTCAGCTCGTCGCCGGAGAGCGCGGCACGATCATCGCCGAAGTCAAACGCGCCGAAGAGCAATACGGCCGGGCAGGGCGGCGAACCTTTCGCGCGGTGCTGTCGGACGCGACGGGAAGCATCTGTGCGACGCACTTTCAAAGCGGCTCGTGGTTGAAGGCGAAGTACCCCATCGGCAGGCGGCTCGTCGTTTCAGGCGAAGTGCGGCGCAGCGCCTGGGGTTGGGAAATTCCCCACCCCGAAGTCGAGCCCGCAGATGATGCCGACACCTCGCCGGTGCACTTCAATCGCATCGTTCCTGTCTACCCGGGGTTCGAGCGCCATGAGCAGCGCAACCTGCGCGAGCTCGCGTTCAAGATCGCCGCGGGCTTCGCCGATGCGCTCGAAGAACCGCTGCCCGACGAGGTGCGCGAACGACATCACCTGATGACCTTGGCCGATGCCTTGCGCTACTTGCATTTTCCTCCCCCCGATGCTCCGTTGGCCGCGCTCGACTCGCACGCCAGTTCGGCCCATCAACGCTTGGCCTTCGACGAGCTCTTCTTCCTTCAGCTGGGCCTCGCGCTTCGCCGCCAGGGCGTCAAAGTTCAACCCGGCATCGCCTTCGATGCTTCGGCGCAGCGCCAGGCGGTGGCGGCTGCGCTGTTGCCGTTCGAGCTCACCCGCGCGCAGATTCGCGTCGTCAGTCAGGTGTCGCGTGACATGGCGAAGGCCGAGCCGATGAACCGCCTGGTGCAGGGTGATGTCGGCTCGGGCAAAACCGCTGTCGCGCTGATCGCCGCCGCGCTCGCGCTGCAAGATGGGTTTCAAGTCGCAGTGATGGCGCCCACCGAGATCCTCGCCGAGCAACACCACCGCACCTTCAGCAAGCTGCTCGCGCCGCTGGGAACCGCGGTGAGCCTGGTGACGGGCAGCGCGCCGGCGAAAGCGCGAAAGCAACAGCGAGAGGGCCTGGCGAACGGAGTGGTTCGCGTCGCTGTCGGTACCCATGCCCTGATTCAGGAAAGCGTCGAGTTTCAGCGACTGGGGTTGGTGGTGATCGACGAACAGCACCGGTTCGGAGTGATGCAACGCCACACGCTGATGGCGAAGGGACCGCGCCCCGACACGCTGGTGATGACAGCGACGCCGATTCCTCGCACGCTGGCGATGACGCTGTATGGAGATCTCGACGTGTCGGTGATTGACGAGCTGCCCCCCGGCCGCACGCCAATCGAGACCCGCGTCTACAACGAGAAAGCGCGGCCGCGCGCCTACCAGGCGTTGCAAGCCGAGCTCGACAAGGGGCACCAGGCGTACGTGGTCTACCCCCTGGTCGAAGAGTCGGAAAAGGTCGACCTGTCGGACGCAACCCAGGGCGCAAAGAAGCTGACGCTCGAGTTTCCCAACGCCCGCATCGGTCTGCTGCATGGTCGAATGAAGAACGAAGAGAAGGACGCAGTAATGGGTGCGTTTCGTGATCGGTTGGTCGACATCCTGGTCTGCACCACCGTCGTCGAGGTGGGGGTCGATGTGCCCAACGCGTCGGTGATGGTGATTGAAGGCGCAGAACGCTTCGGGCTCTCGCAGCTTCACCAACTGCGCGGTCGGGTGGGGCGAGGCGCTGCGAAGTCGTGGTGTTTCTTGATCGCGGGCTACGCGCGAAGCGAAATCGCGACTACCCGTTTAAAGGTGATGGAAGCCAGCAACGACGGGTTTGTGATCGCCGAGAAGGATCTCGAGTTGCGCGGCCCAGGCGAATTTCTTGGCACCCGGCAAAGCGGCATTCCCGAGCTGGCGGTCGCCAATCTGGGCAGGGATCAGGCGCTGTTGGCCCAAGCGCAAGACGAAGCGCGGGCGATCGTCGCCTCAGACCCCTTGCTGCTCAAGCCCGAGCATCAACGGCTGGTACGTGCGCTCGAAGAAAGGTGGGAAGGTCGACTCAAATTGGCCAGGGTGGGGTGATGCTCCACCGATGGCGGTTGCACCTGCGTTGTGTCTGAAAGTGGGGTTGAATCCCACCGAAGGCAGGCTTTGGGGTGGCGTGGTGTAATGTGCTCCCGTTGTTTGGCGGCTGGCGTCCGCGTCAGATACGGTGAGCGTTCGGTCTCTTGGCGAGGTTCGATGGGGTCTCCCGTTATTCTACTGCTGGCTGTGCTTGGGCAAACGGTCGCAATTCCTCCTGAGAATGTCGCCAAGGCCAAGGAACAGTTCACCGTCGGCCAGGCGCTGTACCAGCAGCGAAAGTACGCCGAGGCGGCGAAGAAGTTCGAGGAAGCGTTCGGCTTGCGTCCCCACCCGGTGATCTTGTTCAACCTCGCCAAATGCTACGAAGGCCTCGACGCGTTCGGCAAGGCGCTGAAGGCGTACCACGAGTACCTGAGGCTCTCGCCCAAGGCGGCCGACAAGAGCGCGGTGGTCGACTCGATTGCCAACCTCGAGCGCCGCTTGCGCGAACAGGGCGTCCAGCAGGTGCGTGTCTTCGCCGAGCCCTCGGATGCGAAAATCGAAGTCGACGGCAAGGACCTGGGTCGATCGCCCGCATCGGCCGAGCTCAAGCCGGGCGTGCATAAGTTGATCGTCAGCTCGAAGGGGCTGCAGACGAGCGCACGCGACTTCGAGCTGCCCGCCCACAAGTCGATCGAGCTGACAGTGACGTTGCAGCCTCCGGATGCGGCGCAGCCGGTGGTGGCGAAGGACGCTCCGCTGAAGACGGTGGAACCGACCGTGGGCGAGCCCATCGCTGCCACCCAGGTGGCGCTCGCGACGAGCAAGTCGGCGCCTGCGCGAAAAGGCCGGGTGTTCACCTGGGTCGCCGGCGGCGTCGCAGTCGCAGGGCTCGGGGCAGGGATAGGGCTCGGCGTCACCGCGGGCGGCGCGTCGTCCACGCTGCGCGGCTCGATCCACGAGCGCCCCGAAGCCACCCAATTGGTGAACACCGCCACCACGTTTGGCATGGGCGCGAATGTCTCGTACGCGGTCGCCGCCGCAGCGGGTGTCACCGCAGTCGTTCTCTTCTTTCTCGAAGGTAGGCCTTGAGCATGACGACCCCACTTCGCATTCGCCTGAGCGCAGCCGTTGTCGCCGCGCTGCTCGTCGGGTGCTTTCCCGTCATCACCGGCGCGCCGTGCGTGACTGACAACCACTGCCCCATCAATCAGGTCTGCAACGCCGCCGGCAGCTGCGAGTTCGGCAACGGCGGCGGAAGTGGCGGCGGAAGTGGCGACGGCGGCGTCGGCGGTGGCGGCGGGATGGGCGTCGGCGGTGGCGGCGGGATGGGCGGCGGCGGTGGCGGCGGGATGGGCGGCGGTACCGCGGTCGGCGGCGGAGCAGGCGGCGGTACCACGTCCAACGACGGCGGTGTCTGCTCCGCGGGCTCGACGTGCGGCAGCAACCCAGGCACGCCTTGCCGGGTTGGCTTTGTCACCTGCGCGAACGGAATAGAGGTCTGTGCCGATGGCCTCAACGCGACCAACGGCGTGATGTGCGGCGCGAACCAAATCTGTCTGGCCGGCGTGTGCAGCGCGTGCACCGCAGGCCAGTCGTGCAGCACCAACTCCGATCCATGCCGCAGCGGCGTGACGGCCTGCGGCATGATGGCGAGCTGCGCCAACGACGGTCCAAAGGCGGCCGGCGCGGCGTGTGGCTCCGGCCAGGTCTGCACCGCCGCTGGGGCCTGCATCGCGTGCTCGAGTGGGGCAACGTGCATGGGCAACCCCGGCGGCGTCTGCAGTATGGGGACGTTGTCGTGCGCCACCGGCGCCCCGGTGTGCACCGACGGGCTCGCTGCGCCGACCGGCACTGCGTGCGGCGTCGACAAGATCTGCAGCGCCGGCAGCTGCATCGCATGCGCTGAAGGCACCGTCTGCGGGTCCAACCCAGGCTCGCCCTGCAAGTCCGGCGAGACCAACTGCGGCGCGACGCCCGGCTGCCTCGACGGCAGCAATGTGCTCGGCGGCAGCACCTGCGGCAGCAACCAGGTTTGCAATGGAAATGGCCAGTGCATCACCTGCGTCGCGAGCCAGCCTTGCACCACCAACCCCGGCAACCCGTGCAAGACCGGAGTGAGCGACTGCAGCATCGGCACGCTGCGATGCCTCGATTCGTCGAACGCGAGCGCGGGCATCACCTGCGGCACCGGCCAGGTGTGCAACGGCACCGGCGCCTGCGTGGCGTGCGTCGCCGGCGCGGCGTGCACCACTAACCCTTCGAGCTGTCGCGATGGCGTCACCACTTGCGTCACCGGAACCTCGAGCTGCATCGACAGCGCAGCCAAGATCGCGGGTACCAGCTGCGGCGCGGGCCAGGTCTGCGACAGCAACGGCTTTTGCGGCGTGTGCACCACCGGCAATGCGTGCACGAGCAACCCCAGCGTTTGCAACGCGGGCGTCATTTCGTGCGCCGGCGGAACGGCGGTGTGCACCGACGGCGCCGATCTCCCGCCCGGCAGCGCCTGCGGCGTCGACCAGGTCTGCAACGCGGGCGCGTGCGTCAACTGCACCACTGGCACTGCCTGCGTCACCAACCCGAGCCCCTGCTTCAACGGCCTCACCTCGTGCGCGACGGGCTCTGAGGTCTGCACCAACGCGACCCAGAAGACGCCCGGCACCGCCTGCGGCTCGGGCTTGGTGTGTGACGCAGCCGGTGCCTGCGCCGCCTGCACCGCGGGGGCGGCCTGCACCAGCAATCCCAACGCGTGCAAGACGGGCATCACCAGCTGCGCGAGCGGAAGCCAAAGCTGCGTCGACTTCAGTGACAAGGCGCCCGGCACCCACTGCGGCGCCAACCAGGTCTGCAACGGCGGCGGCGGCTGCATCTCGTGCACCGCTGGCACGGCGTGCAACGGCAACCCGAACAGCGCGTGCTTCGATGGCGTCACCTCGTGCGCGACCGGAGCGTCGAGCTGCGTCGATGGCGCCGCCAAAGCGCCCGGCACCACCTGTGGAACCAACCTCGTTTGCAACTCCAGCGGCCAGTGCGCAGTCTGCACCGCGGGTCTGACCTGCGGCACCAACCCCACGCCTGACTGCGTCACCGGAATCACCACTTGTTCGACCGGCGTGCAGACCTGAGTCGATGGCAGCGCGCGTCCGCCGGGCACCAGCTGCGGCAGCAACCTGGTCTGCGACGGCGCCGGCGTCTGCGCAGCGTGCACCGCGGGCAGCGGGTGCACCGGCAATCCGTCGGCCTGTCGCAACGGACTTACCTCGTGCGCGACAGGAGGCGAGACGTGCACCGACGCCACCAACAAGTCGGCCGGCACCGGGTGCGGCTCGGGTCAGGTGTGCGACGGCAACGGCTTTTGTGGCGCGTGCACCGCGGGCCAGAGCTGCGGCAGCAACCCAAACGCAGCGTGTATCCTCGGAGTCACCTCGTGCTCAACCGGGACGACGATCTGTCTCGACGGAGCGCCCCGTGGCGCCGGCGTTTCTTGCGGCATCAACCAGGTATGCAGCCCGACCAATGCCTGCGTGGCCTGCACCGCGGACGTCAGTTGCACGTCGAACCCCAACCCTTGCAAGACGGGCAACACGTCGTGCACCAGCGGGCTGCAGACCTGCGTCGACTTTGGCAACAAGGGGCCCGGCGTGTCGTGCGGCGCCAACCAGGTGTGCAACGGCAGCGGCTCATGTGTTTTGTGCACCGAAGGCGTGGCGTGCGCCACCAACCCGAGCAGTGCGTGCTTCAACGGCGTCACCTCGTGCGCCAGCGGCGCGCAGGCGTGCATTGATGCCAGCCAGAAGACGGCGGGCAGCAACTGCGGCACCAACCAGGTGTGCAACGCCACCGGCCAGTGCGTGGTGTGCGCGGCGGGCCAGTTGTGCTCGAGCAACCCGAACGCGGCGTGCTTCAACGGGCTGACGAACTGCTCAACAGGCGCTCAGACGTGCGTGAATGACACCCAACGTTCCGCCGGCACCGGGTGCGGCACCAACCTCGTGTGCGATGCGACGGGCATGTGCGTCGGGTGCACCGCGGGATCCACCTGCACCACCAATCCGAACAATTGCAAGAACGGAGCGACCTCATGCGCAACCGGCGCCCAGACGTGTGTCGACACCGGCAACAAGCCAGGCGGGACGACGTGCGGCGCCAACCAGGTGTGCGACGGCAACGGCTTTTGCGGCATGTGCACCGCCGGCCAAGGCTGCGCCGGCAACCCGAACGCGGCGTGCTTTTTCGGCACCACCTCATGCGCCACCGGTACCACCACCTGCGTTGACGCTTCAGCGCGCGGCGCGGGCACTCCGTGCGGAAGCAATCTCGTGTGCAACATCTCGAACCAGTGCGTGGCGTGCACCGCGGGGATGACGTGTGCCGGCAACCCGAACACCTGCAAGAACGGCACGACGGCGTGCAACACCGGAAGCCAGACCTGCGTCGATGGCAGCAACAAGGGGGCGGGCATCGCGTGCGGAACCAACCAGGTGTGCAACGGCACCGGCAGCTGCGTGGCTTGCACCGCGGGGGTGACTTGCTCGGGCAACCCGAACATCTGCGCCAACGGCATCAGCTCGTGTGCGACGGGCGCGCCGACCTGCACGGATGGCTCAGCGAAGCTTGCCGGGACTCCGTGTGGCTCGAACCTGGTGTGTGACTCGATGGCGACGTGCGTGCCGTGCACCGCTGGCACCAGTTGCATCACCAACCCCAACGTGTGCTTCAACGGGGTCACGTCCTGCAACACCGGCGTCAGCGTTTGCAGCAACGGTACCCCGAAGCCTGCGGGCGCCACCTGTGGGGTCAACCGCGTCTGCGACAGCCCTGGCGGCAGCTGCATCACTTGCACTGCAGGCCAGTCGTGCAGCACCAACCCAGATCCCGCCTGCCGCTTCGGCGTCACCAGCTGCAGCACCGGCGCGACGACTTGCATCAACGGAGCGGCGAAAGCGATGGGCACTGTCTGCGGAAGCGCGACCTGCAACAGTGGCGTCGCGATCGCAGCGCCAGCCTGTGACGGTTTCGCCGTGTGCCAACCGGGCGGCTCGACATCCTGCAACGGCTTTGCGTGCAACGGCGCGGCGTGTGGGACGACGTGCAATGTCGATTCGCAGTGTGTGGGAAGCCACTACTGCAATGGGACTGCGTGCGTGGCGAAGAAGGTGCTGGGCACCCTCTGCGGCGCGAGCAACGAGTGCGGATCTGCAATCTGCACCGATGGGGTGTGCTGCGACGGCCTGTGCAACAGCAACTGTGCGGCGTGCAACCTCACCGGTCAGCTCGGCAACTGTCGTCCCCACCCCGATGGAACGGATCCTGAGGGCAATTGTGGGCGGTACCAGTGCAACGGCGCGGGCGCCTGCCACTCGTCGTGTTCGGGGGGCGTCTGCCCGGGCATGTGCAAGAGTGCAGCGTTCTGCAGCAGCGGCGCTTGTGTCGGAGATCTTCCCGCGACCCAGCCCTGCACCTCGAACTGCCAGTGCGCAGTGGGCAGCTGCAACCTCTACTACCCTGACGTCGATGGCGACGGGTACGGTGCAGGCACGCCTTCGTCATTCTGCACTTCGGTTCCACCCGGGTACTCGACCCTTAATACCGACTGCAACGACACCGCCCCCGCGATGCATCCAGGCGCAACTGAGTTGGTCGGCGACGAGGTCGATCAGAACTGCGACGGCACCGAGGTCTGCTATCGCGACGGTGACAACGACGGCGCGCGATCGGGATCCACCGTCGTCTCAGTCAACCTCAGCTGCGCCGATGCCAACGAGGCGCTCGCGACGGATCCGGACGACTGCTGCGACACCGACGCGAACGCCAAGCCGGGCCAGACGGCCTACTTCGCCGCGCCGCGCTCAGGCTGTGGCGGCTGGGACTACAACTGCGACACGGTGATCAGTCTCGGGTTCCCCAATCAATCCGGGTTCCCCATATGTCAAGGCAGCACACCACCCTGTATCCCAGTGGCGCCGGGGTGGCAGAACCTCCCGATTCCTTCGTGCAACACGACTCGCAGTGACTACCGCGATTGCGCGGCGAGCTGCGCAGCAGGAACCTTCACCGTCACTCAAACTTGCCGTTGACCGCAGGCGTTGGCCTCCTCGCGGACTGAGGCTTCGCATCGGTCGTCGACTTCCGGAGGTAAGTCATTCGCGTGCGGCGCGGTCATGGTGGCAGATGTGAGACCTTCAACCATGCCAAAGCGCTCGCATTGACCGCGGGCGGTAACAGTCTCGTGTTGCTGGCGAAACGGCGAAGGTGGCGGTGAGCGCAGATCAGCCCGTCTACCCACAGCGGCAAACGCCAACGCGTCGCCGCCTGTTGGAACATCGGCAGACACGCGAGCCGCTGCTGCGCCGCCATCGCTAACCATGGTCGGCGTTCACCCAAGACAACGCCCGCTTTAACCCGCGCGCGCTGCGGAAGATCTCGCTGCGCTTCGACCGGTCGCCGTCGGGATCCCTTCTTGTCGGCGAACTCGGAGTTGCGCGATGAATCGATTCAATCTGCTTGTGTCGGTGTTTGGCACCGCTTTGCTTTGGGCGAATTCGGCGCATGCCGAAGGCACCGACGCCGGGGTCCTTGATCTCAACCGGCTCGAGCCTGGCGCCCTGCCGGCGCTCAGTTACGACTCGGACACTGGCTTGGGCGTGGGCGCGCTGGTCAACCGGGTGCCCAGACCTGGATCCGCGTCGAGTGAGCTGGCCTGGGAACAGTGCCGAACGAAGTCGGTGATGTTGATTGAAGGGGGTGCGTGCGCTCGAAGAACCGTGTGAAAGTCGACGGAAATTGGCGAGGGCGCGGTGATGAGCCATCAATGGGCGGTTGCAACAGTGCTTATCTTTGCTGGGGTGAGCCCGAAGGACGCGGGCTCGGTCAAGGACCTGTGGGACTTCGACAAGCTCACCGCGAAGGTGGCTGCGAAGGGCGAAACTGCCGATGAGCTCAGCACCCTCGTGCTCGCCCAGCTGGGGCTCCGTCTCGAAGGAACCGTGCTGTTCACCGTCTCGGCTCACCCCAACACCGTCGGCGGCGTGACGCTGCGGCTTGAAGACCCTTCCGACTCGAAGGTTGCCTGTTCGCTGTATGCGACCAGAAGTTCCGACGGGTTGACCTTCAACGATGGTCGATGCGCGTTCCCGGTTTTCAAGGATCAGCTGCGCACCACCGCGACTTGCCGGCGGATCTCGGGCACTGCGCGGCGGGTCAAGGACGCGGTTGCGTTCGAAGCCACCGCGTTGGACTGCACCGCCCAGCCAATGGGCATGCCACTGACGGTTCGCGCGACCGCAAGGCCACTGTGAGGGGCTTGGGTGGGGTAGCGTGCGCAGTCGATGATTGTGTGTCCTGTCTGTGAATCCCCGGTCGTGGCTGGCTTCGAGTGCCAGGTGTGCGGCAAAGATCTGTCGGCCGTGCTCGGGGCTCTGCCGCCACCACCGGTGACGATTCAAACGATGCGCGAACTCGAAGTGACGATTCCCGAACGCGTGGGCGAGATCGCCATCGAACCCGCTCGGGATGTCGAAGTGACGGCCTTCGCTCGGGCAGGTGAGGTGGCGACGATACCTGTGGTGGGGTTCGAAAAGACGGTGGCAGACAAGATCGGCGACGTTGCTGTCTTGGCGATCGACGACCTTTCCGAAGACCGCGTTCCCTTCGATGGGGTGCGTACTGCTGTGCCTGCCGGGCCGTTGACATGTCGCTACTGCAAGAGCGTGCAGTCGACGGGCAGAATCTGCGACAAGTGCGGCATGAAGCTGCCCCAGATTCCCGTCGCGGCTGCGGTCGTCTCGAAGAAGAAGAAGGTCGAGGTGTGGACGCGCTGCCGCGCGTGCGCTGCTCCCGCATTGGGCGGAGAGCATTGTCGTGAGTGCGGACGCGAAGTCCCGATGCCGGAGCTCTAGAGTGGAAACCCCCGCATCTGACCAAGTCGTGCTTGCGGCACTGCAGCGCGAACTGGCCTCGCGTCAAAGCGTGCTCCATTTTTCGCACTGCGCGGTGGCGACGATTCTCGCGCTGATCGCCGCCGGGACAACCGCGAAGCTGATCTGGGACCTCGACACCGAGCCGCAGACCGAGATCTTCATCTATCCTGTCGCTGCTTTCTCGACCTTCGGTTTCATCTACGCCTTCATCCGGTACGTCTATGGGCGAAAGGAATTGAAGCGAGAGCTGGCGAGCTTCGCGCAGCTTCAGGCCTTGCGACGCCGAATGAATCTCGAAGATCCTTCCGCGCTGCTCCCAAACGAGAACTGAGCATGGGGCGCTTCGTGGTGATCGAAGGCCTCGATGGATCGGGGACCACCACCCAATGTGCCGCGCTTGCCCAACTGCTGCGCGCGCAGGGCAGGAAGGTGGTGACGACGAGAGAGCCTTCCGATGGGCCAATCGGAAAGCTGATTCGCCAGGCGTTGACCGGTCAGCTGGGCTTGTCGACCCGGAAGAAGCCGCTGACACCCGACACCCTCGCGCTGATGTTCGCTGCAGATCGGGTGGACCATGTCGCGCGTGAAATCGAACCCGCGCTTCGAAGGGGTGCGGTGGTGCTCAGCGATCGCTATCTGCTTTCATCGCTGGCCTACCAGGGCTCGCAGCTGCCGATCGGTTGGGTAGCGGCGATCAACTCGAACGCGCGGATTCCGGATCTGACCCTGTTCCTTCAGATTGATCCCCAGCTGGGCGCAAGGCGCCGGGCAAGTCGCGGAGGAAAACGAGAGCTTTATGAGACGCTCGCGATTCAGCGGCGCACCGCCAAGCAGTACCTCGCGGCGATCGCACTGCGGCGCAAAGCAGGCGAGAAGATCGTCGTGCTCGATGGGGCAGCGTCGGTCACCGACGTCACCACCGCGGCGATGAAGGCGCTGGGGAAGACGCGCTAGATGGGCACCGGCGTCTCGGCGATCGTCATCGGCAATGAGGTGCTCACTGCGAAGGTGACTGAAGCGAACGGATCGTGGCTGATCAAGCGGCTGCGTGAGCGCGGGGTGCTGTTGCACTCGGTGCACTTCGTGCTCGATGAAGTCGATGCGATCATCGAAGCCGTCAGCGCGGCGCGCCGTCGCGCACGATGGATCGTCACCTCGGGTGGCATTGGCCCAACCCATGACGACGTCACGGTTCGCGCCGTCGCGCTCGCGTTGGGTCGGCCGGTGGTGCGGCTGCCCGAAATGGAAGCCCTGGTGCACGCCCACTATGGCGATCGAATCACCCCTGAGGCGTTACGGCTCGCCGAGGCACCTGAAGGCTCAGAGCTTATCTACCAGGCCGACGCGCGGTACCCGGTGCTCGCCTGCGACGACGTGTACATGCTTCCAGGCGTCCCTCAGCTGTTCCGCCAGCAGCTCGAGGCAGTGCTCGCGAGGCTCCCCGTCATTCCGGTGAACATTCAGGTGCTCTACTTGAACATCCGGGAAGCCGAGGTCGCGGGCGCGATCGACAAAGTCGCTTTGGCGATGCCTGAAGTCGCCATCGGCAGCTACCCCACCTTCGACCCCGAAGCCGATTACCGCGTCAAGATTACGCTCGAGC
>JANOHG010000414.1:0-4121 GCA_031406375.1 Archangiaceae bacterium
AGCGACTCCCTCGACTTCGCGCCCATGGCGCTACGCTCGGGATGACCGGTTGGTGCCGCTCCCACTAGGGATGAACGTTGGGGCCTCAACCGGTCATCATCACTGTGCGGAGCTACTAGTCCTAGAATCGTTTTGCGACAAAGTGTGACCCTACGCACCTTGCACGGTGCGCCCTTGAATCAAGGAGTGAGGGTCACCACTACGGTGACTCCGTGGGACCGCCTTCTGGCGGTTGGGCTCCCGCGGTCATGCGGTACGTCACCGTCGATGTGGGGCTCTGTCGCGGGTCATTGGCCATCGACGCGAATGCAACCCGCCGCGATTCGAGTTCAGCAAGTTCGTCTTTCAGCTTCATCGGTCATGACCCATGGTGAGACTCCTTGTTGGCAATTGATGAAGCCCGTCGCGCGACCCCATCAACCGCGGCTTCAGCAGTGCAGGACGGCGAATGAGCATCGAGGTCGTGATCGACTTCAGCTACTCGATGTCGAAGCGAACTTTGGGTTCGCTGTGAAAAACGATCCCAGAGGGCCCGTTGACCCGTAGGATCGACGGCGCGCCACACTTTCTCCTTCTTCAAGAGCGGGCAGAGCGGTAGGTGTCGGGGCTGCTTGATACGTTTCTGATGGAGGTAGAGGTTGACGCCCGAGCAGCGACAGGAGGAGTTGAGCCGGGCCTACCTGCACGCGGTGACGGCGAAGTGCGGCTTCGCGATTGGAAACTGGAGTCAAGATCAGAGCTGCATCGATGCCACCGTGGGCGCCGCGGGACTGCTGGGTGGAGGCAACCTTGCCGACCCCAAGCTCGACGTTCAGCTCAAGTGCACCGCAAATCAGGAATTGGTGCGAGACGATCACGTCGCACTCCAAATCTCACGAAAACAGTACGACCGCCTCGTCGCGAGATCGTTCGTACCGAAGATTCTTGTTGTGCTGGTTCTTCCAGCGGACGAGGCAACGTGGGTCGCGCACTCGGTTCAGGAGCTGATTCTCCGGCGCTGCGCCTACTACCTCGTGACGACGGGCCTGGGCCCAATCACAGCAGAGTCGAAGACCGTCCAAGTGCCGCTGGCCAACATTTTCTCGCCGGGGGCCCTTGAGCAAATGATGGGGAAGTTGAGCCGAGGAGAGGCCCTGTGAACATCCACGAGATCTCAGGCCTCGACGCGATTCGTCCGATGAACGTGGTCGACTATCTCCGTAGCCACGGCTGGGTCGATGCGTCTGCGGGAGACCGGACCGTTGCCGTGTACAAACGTGAAACCGAGCGCGGCACCGTGCAGGCGAAGGTGCTTCTCGATGAGAGCTTCAGCGACTTTGCCCTTCGAATGGCCGAAGTGGCAGACACGATCAGCCGTCTTGAGCAGCGACCGCTCGTGGCCGTGATCAACGACCTGTTAACCCCGCCGGGCGACAACCTGCGTTTTCGCATTGACAGCGAGAATACCGAAGCAGGTACCTTGGGCCTTCAGCAGTCCCTGCAGCTCAGGAAGGGCCTCAAGAACCTACTGCTTGCCGCGGCGCATTCGGCTATCGCCCCACAACCACATTTCGCTCGTCTGTCGCAGACTCGCGCGATGGACCTCGTGAGCGCATGTCGGGAGCGACAAAGCGAACGTGGCAGCTATGTCGCATCGATTCTGGTGCCCGTCTTGCCTCCGCTCGGGCAACTGTCCATCGAAGAAGAATTCGGGAGGCGAACTACGCGAACGCTTTTCGCGGCGCTTCAGACCGCGGAACGAGCAGCGGGAAATCCAGAGCTTCTGGTCGGCGCGGCCGAACAAGGGGTGAGTGCCAACCTGCTTGATGCACTCGCTGACATGGAACCCGTAGGTCAGCGTGCTGCCATCGAAGTCAGCGTCAATTGGCTTCGTGGGGCGCCAGAGCCAGAATTCGAGAGGCCTATACGTCTGCAGCAGGGGTCGTTCAGGAGCTTCAGGGCGGCAGCGAAGGCGCTGCGGGAAGCCTCGCCACTGCCCAATACTGAGCTTGAGGGCTACATCATCGCCGTGAGCAGGGACCTCGACGCAACCGTTGGCAAGGCTACTCTCGCCACTCAAGTCGAACCGCTTGGCGAGACCAGGGTGAGAATCGATTTCGCAGGGGCGCACTACGATTCGGCCGTCGATGCGCACAAACAGGGGCAACGCATTCGCATCGTCGGCACTCTAAAGAAGCTGGGCCGGGGTCTCGTGCTGGAACAGCATTCCGGCATCGAGGTACTTGCTGAAGAACTGCCGTAAGCCCGCCTCCGCACCCGTCTCCAGTATGTCTCCAAAACTTCAGACGACTGTGGCTGACCGGCAGACGCCAGGGGACTCAAACCGTGAAGCGAAGCACAGTGTTTCCCAGCGAAATCAAGCCGAAGCCGAAAAATGGGAGAGCCGTCACCGTGACGACGAGCTCTAGCCTAGACCTTCAGCGACAGCCCCATTCGGTAGAGCACTTTGGCAGACCATCCGCTCGCTTCGGCCAGCTGGGTCGACAAACCCTTGAGCTTCTCGCCTTGCCCCAGACCGGCTGCGAGAGCGTGACGAACTTCCTCTTCGTTCCAACGGGTCGACAAGGTGCGACCTTCGACGACAATCACCACCTCACCCTTCACTTCCTGCCCGCCATAGCGGGCGAGCAATTCTTCCAGGCTGCCTCGAATGAACTCCTCGTGGAGCTTGGTCAGCTCGCGACCAATGCAGGCGCGGCGCGGCCCGAAGACGCGAAGCAGTCGTTCGAGCGACTGCGCGATTCGATGCGGCGACTCGTAGAGGACGATTGTCGCCGACAACCCTTTGACCTCTTCAAGCATCGCGTCCGCGTCGCTTGAGGTGCGGGGCAAGAAGCCCAGGAAATGAAAGCGCGCAGTGGGCAGGCCCGACGCGGACAGCGCCGAGACGAGCGCGGTTGGGCCCGGCACAGGAATCACCACGATCCCGCGTTCGACCGCGTCGGCCACCAACCGTTCACCCGGATCGCTGATCGCCGGCGACCCTGCGTCGGTGATCAACGCGCAGTCCTCGCCCGCCTCGATTCGATTCAGCAGGCCGCTGGCGCGTTCACCTTCAGCGAAGGCAGGCAGGCTGACGGTGGGTTTTCGAATGCCGCAGTGGTCGAGCAAGATCCGCGAATGGCGGGTGTCTTCACACGCGATGAAGTGCACTTCTTTCAAGGTCACGATCGCCCGCGCGGTGATGTCGTCGAGGTTTCCGATCGGCGTCGCGACCAGAAATAGCCGCCCGCTCATCGGGGCTTCTCCTTGATGATTCTCCCATAGGCTTCACCCAGTTCGAGTCGGAAGCTGCTGGGCCCGCTTTCGACGCGGCTGCCGTCTGGTTGCGGCCCTAGGTACAGCGCTACGAAGTGTCGAATGTCGTCTCTTCCCTGGGCGTCTGCGCGTTCAATGCTCGCTCCAAAACCCTGCTGACCATCGTCGCGCCGTTCGACGTGTCGAACCTCGACACGCACGGTGACCGCGGCCGAAAGGTGCGACGAAGCAGGAAACTCGAGCTCGACCAGATCTCCGGGCGAGATCCTGCCTTCAGCAATCACATACACCCCGCCGGCACTGATGTTCTCGACCGTGCCCTGCACCGTGTCAGCCCCAAACCGAAGCCGAACGGGCGCCAACGTGGGCATCCTGACCGCGATACGCTGAGGGTCTCCCTCGACTCCGCTGCCGACGAATAGCCACGCCTTGTAGGTGTCGGTGAAGCCCTTCAGGTTGAGCCCGCCAATCGGGTGAAACGAGTAGCGGCTGCGGCACGCCTGGTAGGTCTCTTCGGAAACGAGCATCGCTCCCGGAGGCGCTTTACCCTCGAGCCGCGACGCGAGGGTCACCGCCGCCCCCAGCACGGTGTACTCAATCTTGGTGCTCGCCGAGCCGATGTTGCCGACCAAGACTTCGCCGGTGGCCACGCCAACCCGAATCGCAATTCCCTTCTTTCCCTGGCTCGTCCACAGGTGCTGAAGCCTTGCGACCTCTTCGAGCATTTCCATTCCAACGGTGACGGCGCGCTGGGCGTGATCGTCGTGCGGCATCGGATCTCCGAAGACCGCGAGGATGCCGTCACCCATCACCTTGTCGACGCGACCTTCGTGCCTCTTCACCACCTGGCTCATCGCCTCGAA
>JANOHG010000430.1:0-5759 GCA_031406375.1 Archangiaceae bacterium
CCGACCTGGGAGACGACGAAGTTGAACGAGAAAAGGGTGTGAAAGCCGGCCGCGCCCAGGCGGTAGCGCTGCAGCCCGCGGCCTTCTTGCCAGGGGTCGACGAAGTTCACCTCGTCACCGAGAAATGGGCGCAGCTCGGCGTCGAGGCGCGCCGGGGGAACTGTGGTGTCGTAGAGAAGCAGGGAAATCTGCCGAAAGCGGGCCTCGAGTGCCTCGACCAGGTGGTGTCGTGGTGGGGTCATCGGTGCCTGCCCATCGGCGGCAAGAGTTGCGCTTTCAGCAGCGCCGCGTGTGCCGCAGCGAGGCGGGCGACGGGCACCCTGTAGGGCGAGCAGCTGACGTAGTTGAGACCTATCCGATGGCAGAATGCGATCGTCTTCGGATCTCCGCCGTGTTCTCCGCAGATGCCGACCTCGAGACCCTTGCGGGTTGCGCGGCCCTTTCGAACCGCCAACCGCATCAGCTCGCCGACGCCGGCTTGGTCGATGGTGGCGAACGGGTTCTCGACCAGAATCCGCTTTTCCAGGTACTCGAGCAGGAAGCCGGTCTCGGCGTCGTCACGTGAGATGCCGAAGGTCGTCTGGGTGAGGTCGTTGGTGCCGAACGAGAAGAACTCGGCGAGCTCGGCGATTTCACCGGCCGTCAGGGCCGCCCGGGGAACTTCAATCATCGTCCCGAACTGGTACGAGAGTTTGACCCCCTGCGCGTTCATCACCCGCTTCGCCTCGGCTTCGAGCAGCGACCGTTCGACGGCGAGCTCGTTCTTGTGCGCGATGAGAGGAATCATCACCTTTGGAGTGACCTTCACCCCTTCCTTTTTGCACGCACATGCAGCCTCGAAAATCGCCCGCACCTGCATCACCACCACCGAGGGCAGGTGAATGCCAAGCCGCACGCCACGTAGGCCGAGCATCGGGTTCTGCTCGCGCAGCGCCTCGACCGCGGCGAGGACGACCTTCTGCATCTTCAGCTTGCTTTCGAGACCGGGCCGCTCGGTCGTTGGCGCGGCGCAGAGGATTCGGGTCTCGAGCTGAGTCACCTCCTGCAAGAGCGCGTCGTGGCTGGGGAGGAACTCGTGCAGCGGTGGGTCGAGCAGGCGAATGGTAACCGGTCTGCCCTCCATCGCGCGAAAGAGGCCCTCAAAGTCCTGCCGCTGCATCGGAAGCAGCTGCTCGAGAGCAGCGGTGCGCTCGGCCTCGTCCGTGGCGAGAATCATCCGCTGCATCACCGGGAGGCGATCCGACGCGAAGAACATGTGCTCGGTGCGACACAGTCCGATTCCTTCGGCGCCCAGCTGGCGAGCGAGCGTGGCATCGGCCGTCGAATCGGCGTTCGCCCAGACGCCCAGGGTGCGGAAGTCGTCGGCCCAGCCAAGCACCGTCTTCAGCGCCGGGTCAGTCACCTGCGGGATAGCAGTTGGGAGCGCGCCAACGAAGACCTCCCCGGTGCTGCCGTCAATGGACAGCACCTCGCCTTCGTGAAACGTCTTTCCGTCGACGGTGAAACACCGCCGTTCTTCGTCAATCAGCAGGGCGGACGCACCAACCACGGCTGGCTTTCCGAATTGTCGAGCCACCAGGGCCGCGTGACTGGTGCGTCCTCCGCGGCTCGTCAATACACCCTGCGCGGCAAGTAGCCCGTGCACATCGTCGGGCTTGGTCTCGGCGCGGACGAGGATGACGGCCTGTTTGTCCTTGAGCACGCGCTCTTCCGCGCGGTCGGGGTCGAAGACAATTTCTCCAGTCGCAGCGCCGGGGCTGACGTTGAGGCCCCTCGCCAACACGACCGCCGCTGCGCGGGCGGTGGGCTCGAATTGGGGGTGAAGGAAGAAGTCGACGTGCTCTGGAGTCACCCGGAGCACCGCCTCCTCGCGGGTGAGTCGTTTCTCCTTCACGAAGTCGACGGCGAACCTGACCGCGGCGCGCGCGGTGCGCTTGGCATCGCGGGTCTGCAGCACCCACAACACGCCCTCTTCGACGGTGAACTCAATATCCTGCACGTCCCGAAAGTGCCGCTCGAGCAACTGGCAGTGGGCCTGCAGTTGCTGAAACTGGGCGGGCAGCAGCTCGGCCATCGCCGCCAAGCGCAGGGTGGTGCGAGTCCCCGAGACGACGTCTTCGCCCTGGGCGTTGATGAGGAAGTCACCCTCGAGGCTCGGCTCGCCGGTGGTGACGTTTCGGGTGGTCAGCACCCCGGTGGCGGACTGTGGGCCCTTGTTGCCGAAGACCATCGCCTGGATGGTGACCGCGGTGCCGAGGTCATGGGGAATTCCGGATGCGTTGCGGTAGTCGACGGCGCGCTTGCCGTTCCACGAGCGAAACACCGCCTCGGTAGACAGCCGCAGCTGTTCGTGAACGTCCTGAGGAAAGTCGCGGCCAGTGCTCGAGCGAATCAACTGCTTGAACTCTTCGGTGCAGCGCTGCACCGCTTGAGCGTTCAGGGACGAGTCCTGGCTTGAGCCGGAAGCCTCGCGCTCCCGCTTCAGCACCGCCTCAAAGGCAGCCTGGTCTGCTCCCAGCACCACGCTACCGAACATCTGCACCAGCCGGCGATATGAGTCGTGAACGAAGCGCGGATCCCAGCCTGCGCTAAGCAGCGCGGCGCAGATTTCATCGTTCATCCCCAGGTTGAGGATGGTGTCCATCATCCCAGGCATCGAGGTTTTCGCTCCCGAGCGGCACGAGACGAAGAGCGGATCAGAAGGATCCCCCAGCCGCTTCCCCGTCTTGGCCTCGAGCGTGGTGAGCGCCTTCAGCTCTTCCTTCCACAACCCAGGTGGAAAGCCCTTCTTCGCGAGAAAGGCGTTGCAGGCCTCGGTGGTGACGATGAAGCCGGGCGGAACGGGTAGCCCCAGTCGGGTCATTTCGCAAAGGTTGGCTCCTTTGCCTCCGAGCAAGGCCTTCTGGCTTGCCCGGCCCTGGTGAAACAGCATCACCTGGCGCGGTGCGCTTCGGCCTTTCCTGGGCTCTTTATCCGGCACGTGTTGCAGGTCACCGTGGACCATCGCAGAGTGGTTGAGGACTTTCGCCTCGCTGGGGTTGCGCATTTGTAGCGCGGGCAGGTGCAAGCGATGTGCGAGCGAGCGTTGGGAGCAACCCGCGTGACCCGGAAGAACGGCGGCGACTCGTCAACTGTGACAACTTGCCCAAGGGTGTACAAAAGCTACCCGCGAGGCCGGTGCAGATTCTGCGAGGAAGCCGCCCGTGCGCAGAAAGAGCGGTGACGGACCTTTGCGATCCGAAGGACGCAGAGAAGGCACCGTGACATGCGCTACCTTAATGCGCCCCAGTCGGCTCGTGGCCAGGTCTTCTCGCCCCAGTTGATCAGACTGGTCAGTGCCGCGGCAGAGACACCGAGCTGTCGGAACTTCGGGATGACGCGGTAGGTATTGCGCCCTTGTAGTGCATCGAGACCGAATGGGTCGATTTTGGAGGAAGCATCGAAGCAGCTGCTGCAAGGACTGAAGTCGGTGCTGTCTCGAGGTTGCACCTTACGGTTCTGGGTGGCATTCGCCCAATCCTGGGCGGTTGCGTTGTTCGCATCTGCAACGAAATCCTCGATCAGCGCTTGGGCAAGGTGCTTCCAGAGTGGCTGACCGACCGAGCTCTGCGCGGCGGTATCGCCCTTTCGCGTCGAGTAATAGATGTAGGGTTGTGCAGTGCGAAGGTCGAGCCCTTCCTCTGTGCCGTATTCACCATTCGTTTGCAGCTGGCGTTGCTTGATCACGGTCGCCCAGAAGCGATAGCCCTGATTGACCTTCGACTCGTCCTGAAGGATCTCAACGTGGCTATACGTGTAGGCGAAGTGGCTGGGCATCGTGGCGCGATAGCCGGTATTGAGGACCATGTTGAGGTGGTACCAAGAGTTCGTTTCCATCACGCCCGACACCCTGTCCTGCCCGAGGAAATGTCTAGAGTTGTGGCTCACGAAGTGAGGGGGGCGATCGAATACGTTGCGGCCTTCGACGACCCAACCCCGCGCTTCGCTGCCATCGACGCAGCGCCCGCTCGAGCAAACGGGTTTGGTCAACTTGCTGCCTTCGGTTTCGAGGTTTGTACTGTGAACGATTTCCCACTGCTTGACGGAAATCCAAGCTGCAAGCCCACGCTTGGCGTTCTCGAACGGCGCATCTTCGGCGCGACTGCGCGCGTCGCCGCAGTTGGCCGAGGTGAAGGTCTTCGGCTTAGGCAGCTTGATTGAATTCAAGACGGCGCCATTGATGCCGCGCCACGGTTCTCCTGAGCCGGGGCCGCCGACCGAGCAAGTCATATCGCGGGCAAGCCAGTTCTTGATGCGCGAGGTCATGGCGCCAAGGCTCTGCGGGGTGGGGTTCGCGCGGGCCGCATCATAGAGGGCTGTATAGTAAGGCTTGGCTATGCTCGCTCCGTTGTGGTCGGCGCGAATGGCAGACGCCGCAGTGTTGAACGCATCGTCCGGGTGAATGATGGGTAGCCATTGATTCCATTCGGGCATCGGCAACGAAACAGCCAGCTCACGCAGGTTGAGCTTGCCGTAACGGTTGACCACTTGGCGCACCGAGGTGATCGCGTCGCCGTCTGGGAAGAGGCGGGACTTCATTTCGGCGTCGCTGTCGAGAATCGCGTCCACGCCGGCACCTGCGGCCCACTGGTAGACGGGACGGCCATCAAGGCCGGGGCCTGGTTGGTAGGTCGGGTTCCAGGGCCGCGCAGCGCGCACCACCGGCACCCCGAGGGTGCGGATGTACGAGGCGATGCGGCTACCGTCCTCGCGTGACAGGCCGTGAAAGACAGAGCGTTCGATGATCGAGCGATTCGAGAAGTTGAAGTAGGCGAGGTCGCGCCCATCGGTCGCGTGGCAGTCGGAACAAGATGCCGAGATGTCGCCGTTCAGCTGACCCGCGCGGTTCAGTGCTCCGTCCAAAGCGTCGACGCCCGGATCGTAGAGACTGTTGCGCTTCAGCCAAAGGGCCTTGCCCGTGCTGATCTCGGTGGCGCTGGTCGAGGGCGGGGCCCAGGTGGCGGGGTCGTCGCGCAGGAAGTCAGGCTCAGCAAGAACGCGATCGACGAGCGAGCCGCCACGCAGCAGGTTCAGCTCGATGATGCGAAAACCCATGCTTGGGGGCGCTGGCCTCACGTGCTCGAACGTGAGCCTGTTGACGCCTGCGACGAGCCCCGACACGGGCACTTTGATGCGCACGGTCCGAAACGCGCCGCCGATACCCCCGTAGGCTGCTTCGGCACCGATCACTTCGATGCGCGAGTTGCCCACGACCCCGGAGCCACCCGTGTAGTGCTTGAGAGCGATGGCTGCGCCACCGTTGACACTCACCGTGGCCTTGACCTTCGACGCATCGCCATCGAGCGCCTCATCCTGGTAGCCGCACGAATTGCAACGCAGGTAGAGGTGGGTGACGTTGGTGGGGTTGTCGATTCGAAACTGTACGGTTTCGCGGGTTCCGGCAGGCCCCAGCACTTCGATTGGCAACCTGACCGTGGTGGTGCTCGTGCCGCCGCAGGTTCCCTCGGCTTTGTCGCATCCGCACTGACCCGGCTCGGTCTTGTTCGGGTTGCTCAAACACAGATCCTTGGCGGTGACCGCCAAATGATCGACGTTCGGCCCGCCGGTGCTCGTGCTGGCCCGGACGCGAATCGCATTGTCACCCTGGCGCAGCGACACCACGAGAGCGCTGGACTTCCAGGTGGTCCACCCAGCTCCAGTCGGCTCGAACTGCACCGTACCAGCGGCTGCGCCGTTGACGGTCACTGTCGCGGGCCGCG
>JANOHG010000436.1:0-1270 GCA_031406375.1 Archangiaceae bacterium
CATCGTTTGAACTTCTTGGATGCCGATGAACTCGCGCGCGTAGCGTCGAAGCACCGCTGCGGTGTGAAGGATCATGTACCCCGGAACATCCCAGGTGGTCAGCCCCGTGGCCTCGAGCATTTCCTTGTGCGACTCAGGCACCCACGCAGCGGGCTGGCGCGTTGCTGGGTTGATTGCCTCGAAGCCCTGCACGTTCATCAGACGCAAGCGATCTGCGGTGTCGTTGACGAGAATGTGGCCAAGCGTTGCTTGCCCGGTGACCACCGGTACTTCGTTGATTTGAATCTGGTACGCGCCAGGTGGCAGGGCGGGATTTCCGCGGGCCCGCACGCCCGGGTACCGAACCCCCAACTCGACGAAGAGGCCGTCGCGCATGAAGGGAATCAGCTCGAAGAGAAACTTCCCGTTGTCCTGTCGAGAGTCAACGAAGGGCACCAGCGAGTCGGATACCTCGAGCACAATCGGCGTCACCACCGGGATGAAGAGCTCGGAATCCGGATTGATGGGTTCCTTGGGAGCTGGCTCGACGGCCGCCTTTGGCGCTTCCCCATTCTCGGCCGCGGCTTCCTCCTCTTCGTTGATTTCTCCGCTGGCGATCTTCTTCGCCCGCTTCATCATCACATAGGCGCCACTTCCAGCCGCAACGCCAAGCAGAATGAACGGGACCTTCGGTAGTCCAGGCACCATGCCGAGGACGATCAGCATTGCGGCAGCGATCGCGATCGCCTTTGGGTACGCCGTGAGCTGACCGGCGATGTCCTTTCCGAGGTGCGAACCCTCTTCCTCGCCACCCACGCGGGTGACGATGATTCCCGCTGCGGTCGAAATCAAAATCGCCGGAATCATGTTCACCAGCCCGTCGCCGATGGTGAGCAGGGTGTACTTCTTCGCCGCGTCACCGACCGCCAACCCTTTCTGAAGGACTCCGATGCTCAGGCCTCCGACGATGTTGATGACGGTAATGATGATGCCGGCGATCGCATCGCCTTTGACGAACTTCATCGCCCCGTCCATCGCGCCGAACAGCTGACTCTCGCGCTCGAGGTCGCGGCGCTTGCGGCGACCTTCGTCCATCTCGATTGCTCCTGCTCTCAAGTCGGCGTCAATCGACATCTGCTTGCCGGGCATCGCGTCGAGAGTGAATCGGGCGGCGACTTCAGCGACGCGTTCGGACCCTTTGGCGATGACCAGGAAGTTCACCACCACAAGGATGACGAAGATGATTCCGCCGACCACCATGTTGCCTGCCGCAACGAATTGGCCGAACGCG
>JANOHG010000471.1:0-2099 GCA_031406375.1 Archangiaceae bacterium
GGTGCTGGGCGGCTTGGCGCGAGCATTTGTTTCGCCGCGACATCAGCCTCGCGCGCGCGCTGCCGACCATCTGGCAAGGACTCCGGGGCGGACTGGTTGACCTGGGCCTGGTCGGCAAGAAGTCATCGACCCCCAGTCCAAACGCCGGCCTTCGCACCGATCGCGACCTCTCGATCAAGGTGGTGATGATCGGGCTGGTCGTGCTTCTCGCTGCGATTGTCGTCGCGCGCCCTTTGAACATGAACATCGGTGGCGCACTGCTGATCGTCGTCTTCGGGTTCATCTTCGTCACCGTCTCGTCTCGCCTCACTGGCGAAATTGGATCCTCGTCGAACCCGATCTCGGGAATGACGGTCGCCACGCTGCTGCTGACGTGCGCCATCTTCCTCGTCGTCGGCTGGACGGGGCCCAGCTACTACGTCACTGCTCTCTCGGTCGGAGCGATCGTCTGCATCGCTGCATCGAACGGTGGCACGACGTCTCAGGATCTAAAGACCGGATTTCTGATTGGCGCGACTCCCCGTCACCAGCAGATCGCCATCCTGATCGGCGCGCTTGCCTCAGCGCTCGCGCTCGGCCCGATTCTGCTCAAGCTCAATGAAGCGGCCACGCTTTACGTCACCCCAGTGACGTTCGAGCACGTCGCCGAGCCGGCGCCGCTGACGCCCGACCGTTTCGACGCGCTGGCCATGTACGCAGGCGAGATGCCGATGGAAAAAGCCGAATACCGCCAGCTGTCTCTGTCGAGCCAAGAAGGTGAGCTGCTGCCCGGAGAGTACCTGGTCGATCCGACAACGAAGGCTGCGGTGATGGTGATTCGCCGCACCTTCAGCCCCGAGCTGCGAACCGATGTTTCGAAGCTCGAGAAGAAGGAAAAGCTGCAAGGCCCGCAGGCGGCCAACGACGATCGCGAACTCTTCGTCTGGCAGAAGACAGACGCCGTCAGTGGACCCGCAGGAAAATACCTCGTCGACGGCAGTGGGCAGGTGGCCTACCTCATCGATCCTGGCATCAACGGAACGCACCGCGAACGTCCCGACGGTTCGAAGGTCACCAAGTTCAACGCTCCGAAGGCAACGCTGATGTCCTACATCATCAAAGGCATCCTCAATCAGCAGCTTCCGTGGGGGCTCGTGCTGCTGGGAGTGATGATCGCGCTCACTCTGGAAATGGCCGGCATTCCGTCGCTCGCCTTCGCCGTCGGCGTGTACCTGCCGTTGTCTTCTTCGACCCCGATCTTCGCGGGCGGTCTGGTGCGTTGGCTGGTCGACCTCTATGTGCGCAAGAAAAACGCGGGCAAGCAGCTAACCGAGGAGCAGCTGACCGCCGAAGGAGACAAGAGCCCTGGGGTACTGCTCGCTTCCGGCTACATCGCCGGCGGAGCGATCGCCGGCATCGTGATTGCCTTCATGGCTGGCGTCTTGAGCAACACCAACCGCAGCCTTGAAGAGTGGGCAACTGCACACAACCCCTTCTTCAAGGGATCCAGCTCGGATCTGCTTTCGATGATTCCGTTTTTGATCATCAGCCTCGTCTTGCTCGCGGTTGGGCGTGAGATGCTCCTCAAGCCAAGCAGCAAGTCAGCGCAGAAGTAACGGGCGGCGCAGCGGTCGGGTAAGGTTTACCGGCGATGGCGCCAAAACCCGAGCAGAGGGCCGCGGCCAAGGCAGTCTCCACCGCGGTCGACACCAAGGATTCGAGACTGGATCCGATGGACAAGCCAGAAGTTCGTGCCCAGGTCGAAGCAGCTCGAACGGTGCTTTCTCACATTTCCAAAGGCATCAAGCAGATCGGCCTTTACCGGCACGCCGAAGCCAAGTTCCCCGAGTTTCTGGGCAAGGCGCATGAGGCGCTGAAGGTCTACACACAGACCTATGGGTCGCTGACGCTCAAGGTTGATCTCACCAACTTCCTCGTGCAATCGGTCGAGCTATTTGCCGAAGCAAGCGAAATCCCCTACAAATTTTTTAAGGACGGCATTCGCCAACTGATCTTCCGCGACGGCTGCACGCTCGAGGAGCTCGTGTCGTTCACCCTGATTACCCTCTCGGATCCTGATCGCGGCGCCGACGACCTGAATGCGCAGCTGTGGCGCGCGC
>JANOHG010000507.1:0-3468 GCA_031406375.1 Archangiaceae bacterium
AATCGTTGGTACTCCAACCTTTCCCGATGCGCCCACCACCTCACCCGGCACCAGCCGGTACGTCAAATAGTCCGGAGCGTTGTTTGGCCCCGCTTCGAGCACCCGCCCTTCGCCGTCCGCGCTCCACACTCCGTCGCCCACTCCAAAAACCAGCGCCGACCTCTCGTCCATCACCGCGCACAGCAAAGTGAACAACCACTGATCGCCGACCAGCGCCCCCAGCTGCGCGCCATCGACGTCAAGAGGCCGCACCACTTCGTGCAAGAAGCCCAACAGCGCATCCGTCGCTCGTTCGGCCAGAGGGGGGCCCAACCCCAGCTCGCGTACGAACCCAGGCAGCGTTTGAGCGAGAAACCGCGCACCCAACCGCGCTCCCACCTCGCTCGAGGCTCCGCTGCCACAGCCATCTGTCACCACCGCCACCGCGACCCCTGCTTCGACGCGGGTGGCGACCCCGTCCTGGTTGTTGCGAAAGAGCCGGGCGTGCTCGCGGCCGAGAACGGACGCAGTGGTGAGGTGGAAGTCAGTCACTTAAAGACTCCCAAAGGCGGCGAGGCGGCACCCGGCCATCAGCGCCGTGGTGGCTTGCGAGAATGCGAGGCCGCTGGCTTGCGCGGCCTGCGCCAACGAAGCAGCGCGGTGCTCTGCGTTTCCGGTCAAAAGGAAGTAGCCCGATGGAGGCTGCTCGCCTTCCTGTCCGACGATGCCCACGGGGCGATTGCCCCCCGGCTGCTCGCGTCGGAACAGAACCGGTCTGCCCGGTACGCTCTGCTTCCCGCTTCCCGCTTCGTTGGCAAATTTCATCGTCGCGCGCGCTCCCGTCAAAGACAGCTTGTAGACGGCCGACACGCGGTCACGGGTCAGTGGAGTCCCCGAAGTTCCTGCCACCAAATACCCGCCGTACCCGTAGACCTGGTGCGTGGCAGCGACGCCTTCTCTTGCGCGCAACTCTTCGAACCTGCGCGTTTGAACCGCGTCGAAGCCGTCTTCGAGGATCTGCACCGGAGTGATGTTCAGCTCTCGCGCCCGCTGGCACGCGACCGCGTACTGCGCCTCTTTGTCGCCCGAGTCGTAGCGAATGCTATCGCCCGCTTCCTTACGTTCGCTGATCAACGCCAGCGCCGCGGGCAACCCAGAGCCCATCGTGTCGAAGGTGTCGAGCAGGTAACTGCTGCGCTGCGGCCGACGTTCACTCATCGCGCGGAACGCGGCGTCGTCACTGCCGTAGCGCTGCACGTGCTCGTGCCCCATCGTGCCTACGGGCACCATTCCCAACTGCATCGCGCCAAGCACGTTGCTCGTCCGCGTCAGCCCTGCCTCTCTGCAGCCTTCGAGCGCCAACAGGTGCTGCTCGAGACATGATGCCGCACGCAGCCCGACTTCGAACAACCGCTTGGGGTCCCCGACAATCTGCACAAGCTCTTCGACGCGGCTGCGCACCCGCCTGACGTAGCCCTCGCTGTCGACCACCACCTGCGGAGCCTTCACTTTCACTGCGTCCAACGTCTGCAGCACCAGCTCCTTTTGCCGCGGGCAGGTCACTGCTTTCACCGCATCCGCCAACGCGTCGGGCGAAAACAGCGCCAGCGTCGCGACCTGAATCTGAAAGCTCCACTGCAACAACAGCGGCTCGAGCCACGACACCACCGCCGAGCTGCCGGTGACGCTGAACAATGGCTCGCGGTCGTAGAACACCGCGCCCTTTGGCAGCGATCGAATCACCACTTCGTGCTGGGCGATCGCCGACTTGAAACCGCCACCCATCTCGTACTCGTTCGCCAACAGGTACGCGTAGTCGGCGGCCGTTCCCACCGGGAGGATCCGCTTCAGCTCGGCGCCCACGTCAAACGGCAACACCTGCGCTCCACCCTTGCGGTGCGAGTAATAGAACGTCTCGCGCCGCAGCGGCCAGCCCGCTTCCGCCATTGAGAACTTGTAGCCATCGGTCGCCAGCATCGAAGTCATCGTCTGCTCCTCACGAAAGAGTCTTAATAACAATTAAAAGAGCCGTCAAGACTCTTTCTGTTCTTTTTGGCGTTCCGTCGCCAGCGCGATCCGTTTCTTTCTCTGAATTTTGCTGCGCCGCGTCACTGAAGGTCCTGTTTGACCGCCCTTCACCGCGGGATTATCTGCGAGTCTCGCCATGAAAAATCTGACTGATTGGTCGCCGTTGATTGGGCTCTTAATCGTCACTGGATGCGGGCCTGAAATCCCCACCACTGTTCGGCCAGCTGTCATCAACGTCATCTACGATCCAGCGAAAGGGAACCTGCCCACTCCGAACGATCTCGCGCTTGACGCCGATGGCAAGGTCGCGATCGCTGCGAACCCCGAGCTGTCAGACGCTGAGAATGCGCTCAAGGCCGGCTTCAACGGGCTCGACGGATTCTCGACGGCGAGCTCTGCGCGGGTGCAGTTCTCTGCGGGCCTGGTGCCCGACAGCATCACGCCGACGTCGGCGGTCGCATTCGACTTGGGCCTTCGAGGCAAGGGCCCCGTCGTAGAAGTTGGACTCGACCGCACGTGGGCGCAGTGCGATCTCTCGTTGACGTTCAGCTCGGCCACCGGCTTCTTGCCCGGCCATGTCTACGTTTTCGCGTTGCGCGGAGGAAAGGACGGGCTGAAGGGAGCCAAAGGCGAAGAGGTCGTCGAGTCGCCCGCGTTCCATTTCCTTCGCGCTGGAAAAGATCTCACCCAGCACGTCGACGCGATGCCGGGAACCACCCGTGCTCAGAAGATTGGCGCTGCGACCCGTCTCGAGACCGTGCGCGCGAAGCTCGAGCCCCACTTCACGTTGCTCGAATCGAAAGGAATGCCGCGACGAGAAGTCATCGGGCTGTGGCACTTCACTGCCCATACGCGCGCAGAGGCGATCTTCGACCCGAACAGCAAACGAATCCCCTTTCCCAACCAACTGCTCATTGACCCGGCTTCCAAGCTCGTCGCGCTTCCCACCCCCGCGACCGACAAGCCCGAGCAGACTGCGCTCAAGCGAGGCTTCAACCAACTCGATGGCTTCTCCACCACCGCTCCGTTTTCAATCGAGGCGACGATGCCAATCGATCGCACCTCGGTAAGCCCCGCCAATGTACGGGTCTTCGCGCGCGACACCCAGGTCGAATTCACCGCGCTTGATCGCACGCTGAGCGCAGACGGAAAAAAGCTGGTGTTGCAGCCGAAAGAGCCGCTGTTGCCGGCCACCGCGTACGTCGTGGTGCTGTCGAACGTACGTGACACCGACGGCAAGCTGCTTTCCGCGATGCCGCTGCCTTCGGTGCTGACGCTCGGGCAGAAGCTGATCGACACGAATGGCGAGTCGACACTGTCATCGATGTGCACGGCAACCGCGGCCCGGCTCGAACCGCTGCGCGCCGGAATTTCCAAAGTCCTCACCGCGGCCAAAATCCCGCGCGACGCAGTGGGTGCTGCATGGGTGTTCACCACCCAGGACATCCTCGCGCGGGTGCG
>JANOHG010000531.1:0-1627 GCA_031406375.1 Archangiaceae bacterium
CGGAGCGCCCCTGTTCTTCTTCTACGCGGGCTGTGCGGCGGTCGCCGGGGTATGTCTGGCGGTCATCGCGCACAACTATGTGATGGTCGACCAGTACCGCAAAGACCCCGTGGAATCCTAATCAGACTTTGAGCTCGACCAGGTCGACGAAGATCACTTCGTTGGTGCGGCCTGCAATCTTCGCCAGTACTTCGTCGCCCGGACGCGAGTCGATCTGAATTTTACAGCATGCGGCTTGGCCGCCCTCGAAGATCGTGTTCTCGAGCTCCTGCGCATTGATGCCCGCCTCGCGCAGCTCGCCCAGCACGTTCGCCAGAACGCCCACTTTGTCCTGGTGTCGAACGAGCAGCTGGTACCGCGCAAGGGTCTTCTTCGCCACGTTCACGCAGTTGGGCACGTCTCCACGGGTGAGAAAGCTTTCGACGATTCGCACGGCTTCATCTGCAATCGCCTCTTGCGCCTGCTCGGTGGACGCTCCGATGTGGTGCGTGCCGTACACGTTGGGCAGCTGCGCCAACGGGCTCACCCAGTCCGCGCTGCCACCCTTCGGCTCGTCTGCGAAGACATCGGTCGCGACCCGCAGCCGCCCCGACTTCGCCTCTTCGAGCAAAGCAGACTGATCGACGACATCGGCGCGCGACGTGTTGATGAACAGCGCTCCGTCGGGAAGGGCTGCCAGCACCGCACGGCTTAACAACCCTCGGGTCCCGGCACCGCCGGGCACGTGCACGCTCAGCACCTCGGCCTGACGCGCCAGCTCGAGCAAGCTGTCGGCACGTTCGAACCCCAGGGCGCGCGCGCGAGAGAGCGTGAAGCTTCGCGAGTAGCCGACGACGCGCATTCCGAACGCCTTCGCCCGCTCGCCCGTCGCGACGCCGATCGACCCCAGCCCCACCACGCCCAGAGTGCGGCCGAACAACCCGCGCGCCTGCGAAAACAGCTTCTTGTTCCACTTTCCGTCTCGCAACCCCTGCACATTGTCCGGGATGCGGCGATCGCTTGCCACCATCAGGCCGATCGCCAGCTCTGCCACCGCGACTGCATTCTGACCGGGACAATTCGCCACGAATACGCCGCGCGCGCTCGCAGCTGCTACGTCGATTGTGTTGACTCCTGCGCCAGCGCGAATCACCAACGACAACGAATGGCTGCTCTCGAAGACCGGCCGTTTGACTTCGGTGCTTCGCACCACCAGCACAGCGACGTTCGCGGTCAGCCCGGGAAGATCATCGGCCTTCGCGTCGGGCTTGTACTCGACACTCAGCCCCAGACCTCTGAGCGAGTCGAGGTGACGTTT
Source organism: Archangiaceae bacterium (assembly GCA_031406375.1). Classification (GTDB taxonomy): domain Bacteria; phylum Myxococcota; class Myxococcia; order Myxococcales; family Myxococcaceae; genus JAGSPQ01. The sequence goes on from JANOHG010000531.1 coordinate 1,298, forward strand.
CGAGAACTCGTCGGCGATCAACACGCGCATCTTCACCTCTTTAACAAAAAGCAGCGCGGGTTACGGCGCGAGGCCAAGGTGTTTCAACCAGTCGCGCGCGCGCTCCTCGAGCAAAACCAGACGGTAAGAATGCCAGCGCGTCTGCTCTTCTGGCAACCAACTGAGAACTGCTCGAAACCGTCGTTCGGGGTGAAGACCAGCCAGGGCCAGCTCAAGCGACTCCTTGAGCGTCATATCTGTCGTTTGCCCCGCAAACGACGCCATGTCGACCAAGGTGAGTGGCAGATCTGAAGTCGGAACCGGGCGGAAACGCGCCTCGTCGGCCTCGAC
>JANOHG010000548.1:0-2111 GCA_031406375.1 Archangiaceae bacterium
GCACTTCCCGTCGAGCATGGGGCGCACCTCACGCATTTTCGTTCGCGCATAGGTGTACGAGTCGCCCAGTGCGCTCCGGTCGGGCAATGATTCCTTCAACAGCCACGCCTCACGGTAAACCTTCCACGCCTTGAAGAGATTCGCAGGCCCGACGCTGGCCGATTCGTAAAGGCGGTTCGCGCTGGTAATGTTGTCCTTCGCAAGCCGGGCAGTCTCGTCAGGCGACAGCTCGGGAATGGGAATGATTTCGATCCAGATCTTGAAGACCCGCCACGGATCATTGCCCGGAGGGTTCTTCGTGCTGTCGAACACCAGCTGGTTCTGCTCGCGTGGCTTGACGATGCTGGGCGGAAGGACAATTTCGAGGTCGCGGTTCGCCTCGAGCGTGTCGGGAAGAATGAAGCCGAAGTCAGCTCCGTTGACGGTCACCGACACTTCCTCTTTCGAGATGTCGCGTGCGCCGAAATGCAAAACCGCCACCACCTGAGTGGGAGACGCGAGCGTGAAGTTGAACAGCTTCATGTCGGGCCGTAGCCAGACGACGCCTTCTCCGAGACCGAAGCTGTCTTGGATCCCGGCAGCGTTGGCGATGAGCTCGCCCGGCTCAATCTTCTTAGGGCCAGAGTCTTTTGGAATCAGCTGCGTCACCACCAAGCCCGCGATAAAAAGAACGAAGAGCCCGATAAACAGTGCGAGCGCGATGCGGGCGATTTTGGGCAAGTCGCCCCACCCTGCCGCGAACCGACCGACTGCTGACTTTTGCTGATCGCGCCGCTTGCGTGACCTATCGGCCGCGCTCATTTCCTCTGGCTCGGCGTTCGAGGCAATCGCGCTGGGTTGCGCGCGCCTCACCGACGCCGGCCTTTCATCAACCGCCTTCTTGATTTCCAACTCACGGGTGCCGTCGTTGAGCTTGGCGACCGCAGCCGAGCGCCGCACCACCGGAGCCGGCACCTGCACCTCCATTGTCGGGTTCGCGTTGTCTTCCTGCAGCTTCCCTGGCGACTGAACTTCGACCTCCATCGTCGCGTTGACGTTCGGAGCTTCAACCTCTTCTTGTGGCACGGTGCCGATCTCGGCTTCGGTGTCGTGGCGCACCACCGGGGGTGGGCGCGCGGCGCGCCTGCCGGGCTCGGCCTCTTTGCGCAATGCCGGCTTTAGCAGCGTGGAGTTGGGATCTTCGGCTTCGGGCTCCAACGGTGAATGAAGTCCGGTGTCTGCGCCGAGCGTGAACGTGAATTCGACATCGCCGATGGTGATTGTGTCACCCGGCTTGATCTCGCGCGCTTGAGCCAGCAACGAGCCGTTGTGCTTGGTGCCGTTGGCGCTCTTGAGATCTTCGACGAAGTAGCGGCCACCCTTCGAGAAGACGCGGCAGTGGCTGCGCGATGCTCCAGAGTCTTTGACGACGATGTCATTGTCCGCGGTGCGCCCCAACTTCGCTTCGTTCTCGTCGAACGCGAACTCGGAGCCCTCGCCAGGACCTTTGGTAACTTTGAGCGCAAATGGCACGGGTGGTGAGGCGAATACAACCGACCGTTGCGGTCAAGCGCGGCTTGACCTAACTCGAGGCGATCATGCAGATAACGACCTCGCTGGGTGGGCTCGAATGCCGCGTTCTGCAGGAAACCGCAGACGCACCCCGCGCGGTCGCGGTGATCTGCCATGGCTTCGGTGCTCCGGGCGATGATCTGGTCGGGCTCTACCCCGAACTGCTCGCCTTGGCGCCTTCGCTGGCGGGCGTGCGGTTCGTTTTCCCAGCGGCGCCGTTGTCGTTGGCGTCGATGGGCTACGGCGAGGCGAAGGCGTGGTGGCTGATCGACTTCGACAAGATTCAGGCGCTCAACGCAGGCGACGCCAATGCGCTCGCGGAATTCCGGAAGGAAGAGCCCGCCGGTATGGCGACCGCGCGCGCGATGTTGCTCAAGCTGATCGACGAGCTCACCGCGCAGACCGGCTTGCCGATGTCGAAGGTGGTGCTGGGAGGCTTTTCGCAAGGGGCGATGATTGCTACCGACATCGCCTTGCGGTTGCCTGAACCACCTGCGGGCTTGGCGATTCTGTCGGGAACGCTGCTCGTCGAGGACGTGTGGAGGAAAAAGGCGAAGTCG
>JANOHG010000559.1:0-1182 GCA_031406375.1 Archangiaceae bacterium
CCGTCGTCTGTGACCGTCACCTTGGTCCCGCTCTTGTGCAGCGTCACTTCGATGCGACTCGCGTAGCCGTTCATCACCTCGTCAACCGAGTTGTCGACAATCTCCCAGACCAGGTGGTGGTACCCGGAAGAATCGGTTCCGCCGATGTACATCGCCGGACGAACGCGAACAGGCTCGAGGCCCTCGAGGACCTCAATCTCACTCGCGTCGTAGTTGGATTTCTTGGCCATGGTTATTTCTTCTCCGCCGAGGCTTCCGGCAGCTGCAGCCAGCTCAGCTCACGCTTGACTGCCTTCACCTTGTCCTTCTTCGACATCTCTCGACCCTTGCCGGCCCGCGACGTCACCTCGTACCTGCCGGGCGAAAGCTCAAGCGTCTTGCCCTTCTGTGTTTCGAGAACAATCTTCGCGTCTTTCTTCGTCGCGCAGAGGAACGCCACCACCGCATCGTCGGCAGCGGTTTTAATCACCGTCACGCCTTTGCCTGCGCCGGCAAGCTCGTTGATCTCTGCCGCCTTGCAGACCAGCGCAAAGGTCTTCTCGGTGACGACCGCGAGCAGATCCTTGTCGGTCACTGGCATCACGCCGATGATCTCGTCGCCCTTGGAAGGCCGCGCGTACCGCCGTCCTGCCCGCGTCGACACTTCCTTGTGCTGCTCGAGCGCAAACCGCAGCCCGAAGCCACGCTTGGACACCGCGACCAACTTCTGAGGGATCGGCAGCCGTGCGTCCAGCGACAACGCCGCGACCACCCGTTCTTGGTCGTCGAACTTGAACAGCTTCTGTACCGGGTCGCCGTAGCCAGTCGAAGCAGGGATGTCGTTGAAACGGGTGACGTACGCCGCACCGGCGCTCGTGAAGAAGACCAGGCTGCTCTTCAGCGAGCCAGACACGATTGCCATCACTTCATCGCCCTCGCGCAGCCGGGTCGAGGCGGGATCCTTCACTTCCCGCACCCGCTTCACCCACCCGTCTCGAGTGATCACCACCTGCGCGTCTTCGTTGCTGATGAAGACGTCTTCATTGAACTCGACCTCTTCCGCGCCCGCGCCGCCAATCTTGCTGCGTCGCTTGTCCGCGAAGGCGGCGCCGATTTCCTTCAGCTCATCCCTCACCACCACCCAAAGGGCCTTCTTGTCCTTCAGCAGCATCGAAAGTCGCTTGGCCTCGAGTTGCTTTTCTT
>JANOHG010000569.1:0-12888 GCA_031406375.1 Archangiaceae bacterium
ATCTTGCTGACCACGCTCACTGCGCTTTCACGCGTGCTTTCGGGGCAACACTTCACAAGCGACGTGGCGGTAGGAATGCTGATCGGGGGATTCGCTGGCTTTGCGGTTCCGTATATTCATCGGAAGGAATTGCCGGCTATTCCGACGGCGAGCATCAATCCAGCGACTGGCCAATCGACGTTCAGCCTTGCGGGGACATTTTGAAAAAAGAGACCGATTGGGGAACTTGGTTGTCGATGACCGCTGTGGTGCTGGTGTGTCTGGTGATTGGGGTACGACTGATGCCAGAGCCAGCTGGCGCTCGCACGCCTGAGGCGGGGGTGCCAGAGATCGCGCGGGAACCCGAGGTGGTTGCTCCTCAAGCAACCGAAAAGGTCGTGGCACCGGCCACCGAGGAAGAGCCCAGACCGGCTCGCGAGCAGCCCACCGGCTACCGGGTCAATACGCCCGATTCGACGCTCGTGCTGCCGATGAGGCTCAACGAGATCTCGGGGCTCTCTGCCACCAAAGACCCTGAGAGTCTTTGGGCGGTGCACGACGAGAGAGGAACGCTGTTCCGGCTCTCAGTGAAGGACGGAACGGTGCTCGAGGAAGTCTCTTTGGGCAAGCGGGGGGACTACGAGGCGGTCGAGGCCGTCGGCGATCAGGTGTTCGTCGCGCGGAGCGAGGGCGTCCTGCTCGTCGTCGACCCGACGGCCAAGAACGAAATGGTCAAGCTGAGTTTTCAAAAGGAAATCGGTCTGGCCTGCGATCTCGAGGGCCTTGGACACGAGCCGAAGAAGAACCGCCTGCTGTTGACCTGTAAGAACGAGAGCTCGAAGAGTCGAAAGTCCAACAAGGCGTTCGAGATCTACGCGATGGACCTTGAGACACGGACCGTACAGCGCGACCCGGCCTACGTGCTCAACGAGCCGGCGATCGACGAGTACATCGCCGCGCACCCCGAGCGCGAAGATCTAAAGCAGTCGAAGGGGAAGGAGTTCGCCCCGTCAGGAATCTCGGTGAATCCAAAGACTGACGAGATCTACGTCTTGTCTACCCGCGGAAAGATGATCGTGGTGCTGGATCCGAAGGGAGCACTGGTGCGCGTCTATGGGCTCGACCCCGCGGTTCATCCTCAGCCAGAAGGATTGACGTTTGGCGCAGACGGCACGATGTTCATTGGCACTGAAGCGCACGGCAAACGTGCGTTGCTGCATGCAGTCAAGTTCGCCCCGACGGCGGCTTCCGCTTCAGCGAATGACTGACGGATCTCTAGTCTTCGATTCTCGACCGCTCGCGCGTTCCAAATTCACCGCGTGAATGACGTGGCGTAACGGCCGACGATGCCGCGGCAAGATGTCTCACCGTGGCGACACTGCGCGTCCCATGGTGGCCGTCTCGCTACAACCTCAGATGGTTCTTCGTGGCACGTGGGCTGCTTCATGTGCAAGTCGGGGCACTGGAGAACCCTGAAAAGCTTCAAGGTCGAACAGTTGAGAATCGCTACACGCAGCCGATTCGTCACCTCGGTTCCAGCTTCCAGATCCAAACGTCACCCTGACTCGAACGGGGCGGTCACCACGACCACAGCTCGCAGCGCACCGAATCAAGTCACCAAAATTTCGCAACCTACACATTTTCACTCTGAGGGAGTCTCAATGAAAACGTTCAAGACCGGCTTGCTTGTCATTGTGTTCTGTCTTCTACCCGGATGCGGGGACCCCGTCGTAGGGTCAGCCGACGGAGGGAAAGGCGGAGGAACTGCTTCCTCGTGCGGTGCTGCTGATGGCGGAACTGCCGGCGGTGGTGCGGGTGGCGGAACGGCGGGCGGCGGTGCGGGTGGCGGAACGGCCGGTGGCAGCGGTGGCGGAACAGCCGGTGGCAGCGGTGGCGGTTCGAACCAGGGCTTGCCGCCGACGGTTACCTCTACTTCGCCGTTGGGCAACGCGGTCAACGTCGCTCTGAACGCGACGATCGCCGCGACCTTCAGTGCGGTAATGAATTCGACCACCCTCAACAACACCACGTTCACAGTGACGGCAGGTGCAGGTGCAACGCCGCTTAACGGAACCGTGGTGTACGCAGGATCCACCGCAACCTTCAATCCCACTGCGAACCTTTCCCCGGGAACCAATTTCACGGCGACGCTTACTACGGGGGTAAAGGACCTCGCTGGGAACGCTCTTGCTGCGGCCTATTCGTGGAGCTTCGCAACCGGCGCCTTGACGGCCAAGGGCCCGGCTCCGGTGGACCTCGGCACGGCTGGCAATTTCGTGGTCCTCGCGAAAGCCGGTGTCTCGACCGTTCCTTCGTCGACACTGACAGGAAACCTTGGCGTTAGCCCAGCGGCGGCGACCTACATTACCGGGTTCTCACTTATCGCAGATGCAACGAACGTCTTCTCCACTTCACCCCAGGTCGTGGGCAAGGTTTACGCTGCGAACTACGCGGTGCCGACGCCGTCGAACCTCACGACTGCGATTGGCAATATGGAGAGCGCGTACGACGACGCCGCCGGCCGCCCGACCCCCGATTTCCTCGAACTGGGAACGGGAAACATCGGAGGGCTGACCCTCGTTCCGGGGCTCTTCAAATGGACGAGCACGGTCACCATCCCAACCGACGTGACGCTCTCAGGTGGAGCGAATGACGTCTGGATCTTTCAGACCACCGGCAACATCACGATGGCTGCAGCCAAGAAAGTGATGCTCATCGGCGGCGCCCAGGCGAAGAACATCTTCTGGCAAGTCGCCGGAGAAGTGACCCTCGGAGCGGGTGCGCACTTCGAGGGAATCATCCTCTCAAAGACAGGCATCACCTTGCAGACCGGCGCGACCATGAATGGGCGTGCACTTGCTCAGACCCAGATCGCCCTGCAGCAGGCAACCATAACGCAGCCGTAATCGATTCGAACTATCACTCACATGCCAGGAACTCATGAGCCCGCTAAAAACAGCTTTGCTATTTATTGTGTTGTCTATTCTTCCAGCGTGTAGCTCAGGTGGCTCCACAGGCGGTGGCGGTGGCGGCTCAGGCGGCGCTGCCGGAGGAACGGGTGGCGGCGCAGCTGCAACCGAGCCGACGATTGCGTCGACCTCGCCCACCAATCTTGCCATCCGCGTCGCGCTGAACGTCAGGATCAGCGCGACGTTCAGTATCCCGATGGATCCGCTCACGGTCTCGACCACGACGTTCACGGTGAAACAGGGCACCAACACTGTCGCAGGCGCGGTGGTCTATGCCGGCTCGACTGCGACGTTCACACCCACAGCGAACCTCGCAGCGAACACGACGTTCACCGCGGCGATCTCGACCGGAGCCAAGAGCGCCTCTGGAAGAGCGATCGCCTCCGTTTACACTTGGACCTTCGTCACCGGCACGACCACCGCAATCGGGCCCACACCCGTTGGCCTGGGTGCCGCAGGCACCTACGTCGTCCTCGCAAAGACTGCCATTTCGACTGTTCCATCCTCGAAAGTGACGGGAAGCGTTGGGCTCAGTCCCGCCGCCGCGACCTTTGTCACCGGGTTCTCGCTGGTGGCTGATGCGACGAATGTCTTTTCCACCTCGCCGCAAGTGATCGGAAAAATCTACGCCGCCAATTATGCGGCTCCGTCGCCCTCGAACCTCACCACTGCAATCAGCAACATGGAAAGCGCATACACCGATGCTGCCGGCCGTCCAACGCCTGACTTCCTCGAACTGGGCACGGGTACCATCGGAGGGCTGACGCTCGCTCCAGGTCTGTACAAATGGACGAGCACCATCAGCATCCCAACCAATGTGACCATCGCGGGTGGGGCCAACGACGTCTGGATTTTCCAGACCACGGGCGATGTCACGATGACGGCGGCGACGCGGATCACACTCAGCGGCGGAGCACAGGCCAAGAACATCTTCTGGCAGGTCGCCGGTAAGGTCACCCTTGGCGCGAACTCGAAGTTTGAGGGCGTCATCCTCTGCAAGACCGAAATCACCTTGCAGACCGGCGCCAGCTTGAATGGCCGGCTGCTCGCCCAGAGCCAGATCGCGCTTCAGCAAGCGACCGTGACTCAGCCCGCGGACCAGTAGACGGCTCCCCGCTGTCGCTCGGCGCCGGGGGAGGTTGGTCCGAAGACCTACTTCGACCTCGAGGACGTAGGACACCCTCGAAGTCATCCACGTCGGGTCGCACAGCTTCCCAATGGGCGAGAAGATTCGCGGTGTCGCGCTTGGCCGGCTGCTGACCGACCTGAAGCCGCTCACCTGATGACTGCGAGTTGGCCTGGTCGCGCGACTCGAGCGACACGAATTGCGGGGTGAACGAGCGGATCCTGGCGGGGCCGATCAGTCGGCCAGGATCGCTGCGTTGCGCCGGGCGATCGTGCGCATCGAAGAGTGCAGCTCGCGCAGCTTCACCGCCTCAGACCAGAAGCGGTGCGCTGCGTCGCGGGCGGTGGCGAACAGCAGGCTCCATTCGGGACGGGGCACGAAGGGCTCGAGAGTGGCAACGCTGAGCTCTTCACGGACCGGCGCCCAACGCATCGGCAGCATGTCGTAGGCAGGCGAGAGTTGAAGGACAGCGCTCTGGTTCCAGGTGAAAGAGACGTTTCCGAAGTGCATGTCGGTGTTGCCGATCAGCCGCCCGAACAGCCATTGCCACCGCAACCGATCTGCGTCGGCCGGAAGGATTCGATGGTCCTTCTCGAGCGCTCCGGCCGCCTGCAGCCAATCGTCGTGCCGCCCGAACAGCTGGTTCTCCACAGCTTCGAGTGAGACCAGACCGCGCCTGCCGCGCATGCCCACCCGATCGAATCGGCGCACCTCGAGAAAACGGCGGTCACCTGCCTCGAGCAGGGCAGTGGTCGCTGCCGAGTGGCCGGCGTCGCGCATCGTCTCGAGAGCGAGGTGCTCGAGAACGAGCAGATCCGCCCAGCGCCGACCCACGGCAGTGCTCGTGCGCGGCGAGAACTTCACGATTCGCCAGTCGGGCTCGCCGCGGTCGGCCACCAGAACGACGAACTTGGGTTGATCGCCGCCGGCAGAAGATCCGGGCATGCCACCGGTGACCGCCTGCTGGGCCAGCTCGGGGTACGCGCGGCTCCGGGAAGCGCGAGCGATGGGTGCCCGCTGATCACGGGCCCAGCGGTCGAACGCGTCGCCCAGAAGGAGGTTGCCGGGAAAATCCTCGCCGCGGTGAACCAGCGCGCGAAGGACGTCGTCGTCGCTCCAGCGGATCAGCTCGGGGGGAAGTCCGAGCCCTGGATTGGCCTGGGCGAACTGCCGGCCGAGGAAACCCTGAGGGCGAAGGTCACTGAGGAAAAAGGGCAGCCCTTCCTCATACAGCCCGTCGTGCCCGCGCGTGAGCGCTTGCAGAGCGTCCGTCTCGAGCAGGAAGCCACGCCGCAGCGCGGGCCGCAGCGTTCCGACGCACGCGGGGCTGCCTTGCTCGTCGACCTGGTAGACCGAGACTTCGCTTCCGATCCCCTCGATGGTGCGCGTCAGCAGGTAGCGGGCACTGCGTGCCTTCCCGCATCGGATGACCGAATTGCCCAGCTGCCCCAGCAATCGCGAGACCGTGGGTTGGCTGATTCCCAGCTTCTGCTGCAACTCAGCCGAAGTCTGGGGGCCGATCGAGAGCTGAACGCGAAGGCCGAGAAGTGGATCCACGTGAATAGATTATCGCGTCGCCGCATGTCGAACAACGCTATGACATCAATGGCAACAGGTTGAATATTGCGCGTTTCGTGAATAGATTATGAATAGACAAGCCGAGGCCATCCTCGCGTTCGCGCAGGAATTCCCCGCAGTGGAGTCGGTGAAGATCAAGCATCTGCAGAACAAGCTCTGAGAAATGAAGGTCGGCAACTTCCGAGTGCTCTATGGGGTCGCCGTGGGCACCCTGTTTGTCTGCCACGTGTTCCGAAAGAAAACCCAAAAGACCCCCGCTCAAGATTTGGCGCTCGGCGCGCGGCGCCTGAAGGAGATGACCGAATGACCACCAAGGAGGAAGCGATGAAAAAGGCGACGAAGCACATGAGCCCGAAGTGGAACGGGAAGCACGGAGTGAAGGTCGACATGGCGGCGTACATCGCGGCGCGAAGCAAGGCAGAGCCCGAGTTCAAGATCGCGGCCGAGGAAGCCCGAGAGCGTCACAACATCTCCCGAAAGTTGGCGAAGCTTCGGGAGGCAAGCGGCCTCTCGCAGCGCGAGGTCGCCGAGAAGCTGCACACCTCGCAGGCCGCGATCAGCCGGATCGAGCACGCCGATTACGAGGGGCACACCATCTCGACGCTCAAGAGGTACCTGCGCGCGGTCGGTGCATCGATGTCGATCAGTTTCCGACGCGAGGCGTAGTTCGCTCATCAAGCGCCTCACGGATGTGAAGCGGGAGGAGATCCGCGACTTCGTGCTTTCGCTTCGAGACCCGAAACTGCGCGCGGTCGGGAGCCCAGAAAGCCCGCCACCCAAGCCGAGGGAGGGCCGAAGGGCGGGAATCTGGCACAATCCGACTCCGTGAACTCGCAACATCCGCAACCACTCAACATTTCAACTTGCCCAAGAAGGGATTCGAACCCTTACACCTTTCGGCGCCAGCCCCTCAAGCTGGTGTGTCTACCAGTTCCACCACCTGGGCTTACTGCTGCTGCTGACCTACCAGAAAATTTCGAACGCGCCAGTGTCTTACTGCGGACCCGCCGGATTCGCCGAGGGCGGCGTAGGAACCGTGCTTGGCGGCAAATCGGTCGGCGCCTGCTTCATCTCAGTCGGTTCCTTGCTCTCTTCTTTCTTGATGTCGGGCTTCTTCGTGTCGACGACGGTGGTCGGGTCTGCAGTCAGACCCAAGGCAACCGACGAACGAACCCCGACGAACGAAAGACCAAGCGAAGTGAGGAAGAAGCCAACCGCGCAAACCGCGGTGACCTTGCCAAGGAAGGTCACTGCGCCTCGGCCGCCGAATGCGCTGGTTGCTGCACCGCCGCCAAGCGCCGAGCCCATGCCCGCATCCTTTCCTGGTTGAAGGAGAATGACGAAGATCATGAACACGCAGAGCAGCACGTGAATGGTTGAAGCAAAGATGAGCACGGGTGACTCCTGAAGGGCGCCGTCTTAAGCACACCTCTCGCACTGACGGCAACTAGTACGACAGCCCGGAAGTCCGGGGGTGGATCGGCCGTCGAGCCGCCCGGGTGGCGAGGCGGGCGACCGAGCCGCACTTTCTGTGCGGCGCAGGGAGCTCAACGAAGTAAGCCGCGATGGATCGGCGGCCCAGCCGTGCACGGACTTCCGGGCTGTCGTACTAGCCTTTCGCCTTCACGATTGCTGCGAAGTCGGCGACCTTCAGGCTCGCTCCGCCGACCAAGGCTCCGTCGATGTCCGGCATCGCCAACAGCTCGGCCGCATTGTCTGCCTTCACCGAACCGCCGTACTGAATCCGCACCTGCTCGGCGACGCCCGCCCCCCACAACTCTTTGAGCAACGTGCGGATGTGCGCGTGAACTTCCTGCGCCTGCCGGCTGGTAGCCGTCTTGCCAGTGCCAATCGCCCAGACGGGCTCATAGGCGACAACGAACCGTGCACCCTGCTCTGCCGAATAACCCGCCAGGCATCCCTTCACCTGTCGCGACACGACCTCCAACGTCTTCCCACCCTCGCGCTCGGCCAACGTCTCGCCCACGCACACAATTGGCAACATGCCTTCCTTCACCACCGCCCCAATTCGCTGGTTCACCCCCGCATCCGTCTCTTGGAAAAACTGGCGGCGCTCAGAGTGCCCGAGAATCACCCAGCTGCACCCCACTTCCTTCAGCATCGGGGCTGACACCTCACCCGTGAACGCACCCGCCGGCTCGACATGGCAGTTCTGCGCCGCAAGCACGACGTTCGAGCCCTCGAGCGCCTTCGCGACGGCATGCAACGCGGTGTACGGCGGAGCGATCGCGATCTCGACCCGATCGCGCACCATCGACACCGCGCCACGCAGCTCGCGAACCAGCGCCAGAGAATCGGCCACCGTCTTGTTCATCTTCCAATTGCCGGCGATGAAGCAGCGACGCATGTGGTTACTCCAGTGCCTTGATGCCAGGCAGCTCTTTGCCTTCGAGGAACTCGAGCGATGCACCACCACCCGTCGAGACGTGGGTCATCTTCGAGGCCAGACCAAATTCAATCACTGCGGCCGCGCTGTCTCCCCCACCGACCACAGTCTGCGCTTGGCGGTTGTCGGCCATCGCCTCGGCGACTTGGCGCGTGCCTTCCTCGAACTTCTTCACTTCGAACATCCCCATTGGCCCATTCCACAGCACGGTACGCGCCGAACGAATGTGTTGTTTGTACAACTCACGCGACTTGCGGCCGATGTCGAGGCCCATCAGGTGCGCAGGGATCGCCCGATCAGGCACCTCAACCGCTTCTGTCTTGCCGTCGGGTGACGTGCCACAGACGTGATCAACGGGCAGCACGAGCTCGACCTTCATCCGGATCGCAGACTCGAGCAGCTTGCTCGCCAACGGAATCTTGTCCGCTTCGACCCGGCTCTTGCCCACCTCTACCGTCTGAGCCTTCAAGAACGTGTACGCCATCGCGCCGCCAATGAGCAAAACGTCGACTTTCCCCAGCAGGTTCTCAATCACTTTAATCTTGTCTGAGACCTTCGCGCCTCCAAGCACGGCAACGAAGGGCCGCTCGGCGTTCTTCACCACCTTGCCCAGCTGTTCGAGCTCTTTCTTCATCAGCAACCCTGCCCCCTTCTCCTTGACGAACTGCACCATCCCCACCGTCGAAGCGTGCGCGCGGTGGGCAGTGCCAAATGCGTCATTGACGTAGACGTCGCACAGCGACGCCAGCTCACGAGAGAAGGCCTCGTCATTGGCTTCTTCTTCTTTGTGGAAGCGCAGGTTCTCAAGCATCAACACCTGGGCAGGCTTCAGATCGCGCGCCATTTTTGCAACGCCGTCCCCCACACAGTCGTCCGCGTGCAGAACGACGTTCTCTTTTGCCAGCAGCTCCGACAGCCGGGTCGCGCAAGGCAGCAACGACAGCTTGGGGTCGGGTCCCTTCGGGCGACCCAGGTGCGAAGCGAGGATCACCTTGGCGCCCGCCTTGAGCGCAAACCGGATGGTGGGCAACGCTTCTTTGATGCGGTTGTCGTCGGTAATCTTCTGCTGACCGTCGATCGGCACGTTGAAATCGACCCGGATAAAGACCCGCTTGCCAGCCAACTGGATCGCGTCGAGCGTCTGAATCATCGGGCTAGAGCTTGCCGACAACGAACTTGGCAACGTCGACCATTCGGTTGCTGTAGCCCCATTCGTTGTCGTACCAGGCCATGACCTTCGCCATGTTTCCTTCCATCACGAAGGTGCTCAGCGAATCGAAAATCGCCGAGTGCGGATTGTCGTTGTAGTCGATGCTCACCGTCGGCTCATCGCTGTACTGCAGCACGCCCTTCAGCGCGCCGTCGGCTGCTTTCTTGAACGCTGCGTTGATCTCTTCGACCGTGGTTGCCTTCTTCAGGATGACCGTCAGATCGACCAGCGAAACGTTCGGAGTCGGCACCCGCACCGCCAGGCCGTTGAGCTTGCCCTTCAGCGCCGGAAGCACCTCGCCGATCGCTTTGGCAGCTCCGGTGGACGACGGAATCATCGACAGCGCCGCTGCGCGCGCGCGCCTCAAATCGTCGTGCACGAGGTCGAGGATCCGCTGATCGTTGGTGTAGCTGTGAATGGTGGTCATAAACCCCTTCTCGATGCCGAAGGTGTCGTTGAGAACTTTGGCTGTCGGAGCAAGACAGTTGGTAGTGCAAGACGCATTGCTGATGATGTGGTGCTTCGCGCTGTCGTAGTCGGTGTGGTTGATTCCGAAAGCAACGGTGATGTCTGGGCTCTTGCCAGGCGCTGACAGCAGCACCTTCTTCGCACCTGCCGTGAGGTGCAAGGTCGCTTTCTCTTTCTCGGTGAAGCGGCCCGTGCACTCGAGCACCACCTCAACGCCAAGCTCTTTCCAAGGCAGCTTCGCCGGATCCTTCTCGGCGGTGACCTGGTAGTCCTTGCCGTCGATGGAAATCCCCTTTTCCGAAACCTTGACCGCGCCAGGCCAGTTTCGATGAACCGAGTCGTACTTGAAGAGGTGGGCGAGGGTCGCCGGCTTGTCGAGGTCGTTGATGGCGACGATTTCGATGTCTTTCTCGTTACGGCTCAATGCGGCGCGAAGCACCATGCGACCGATGCGGCCGAAACCATTGATGGCGAATTTTGTGGCCAATAGGAAATCTCCTTGAGAGGCGGCGTTAATAGGCCTCAACTCCTCGAAGATCAACGCGCAGATCGCACCCGAAAAATGCGACTCAAAGCGAGCAGCAACAGCCAGGAGAACGAACCGCTCGCCGAGCACCCGCAGCGCTTCTGCTGTGCCTCGTATTCGGTTGGCAACACCGGCAGGCTGAGGTCGGGCAACATTCCTGCGTCCTTAGACCGGGGGTCTTCAGCACCTGGAACGCCGCCATCAGGAAGCTTGTCGACCCCGAAATACTTGACGACCTGGGACATCACCTCGAGCCGTTCAGCACGCGACGTAATCGTCTCGAACGGGAAGCCGAACGTCACCTGAACGTTGTCTGCCGCAAGCGCCGCAGCAGTTCCGCCGCCGTATTTTCCAATCAGAACTGCCGAGCCCGTGAGGTGGGTGATGTCGGTCGGGCCGGTGTCGTACGCCCCTGCGCTGCCATCATCGAGGGTGAGTCCTGGGATGCCGGCAAGGAAGTTTTCACCCGCCACCATCGCCTGGGTGTTCTGCGCTGCCGAGGCACCCACCCGAAGAACCGAAGAGAGGAATGCCTGGTCGCTGACCGAACCCATTCCAAGCGATCGAAGCGCGCTGCCGCCAGTGAAAAACAGCGGCTTGCCCTTCTGGGCATGCGCTGTGAGTGCGGTCAGTTCCGCTTCGGTTGGGCCCGCGCCACCTTGATGTCCACGGCCCGCGATCCACCCGACCATCGAATAGCGTTCGAACGAAACGTCGCCCGACGTGACGGCGAGCGTGGTCGCGGTGTCGAAGCCCACCCGCGCCGCATCCAGCGCCTCGCCCCATCGCGCCAGGTACGAGGCGTCGTTCATCTTCGGCAGAATGATGCGCAGCACCTGACCAATGGCGTAGCTGGTGAGGTTGTCACGTCGCCCCAGTGACGCATCGATCCGATCGTACGCGTTGACGACGATCACCGTCTTCGCGCCTAGGCCCGGCGAACGCGCACCCACGACTTCAGACGCGAAGCTCTCACCCCCGTCATTCACCGACGCGACGCGGAAATAGCGCGCTTGCCCAGCCGCAATCGGCCCGAAGAAGACCAACCCTGGCACCTCGACGCCGTCGTCCCAACCGAGCCCATCGGCGCTTTGATACAGCCGGTACTTCGTTGGCACCGCGCCCATCACCCCCTGCGTGTCGACGGCAGGCGCGCGCCACTGCACCTTCACCATCCCCCCGGGCTGGGTTAACGCAGCCAGATGCGTCGGCGGCTCGGGGGGGAACTTCGGTGCCACGCCATCCTTCTCAGCGAAGAAGCGAATAATCCCCTGCGTGATCGCCCGCGTCGCAAGGTAGCGAAAGCCGGGCTCCTTCAAATGCTTCGCGTCGGCCGCCGCATCGTGAAACGCGATTTCCATCAAGACGCTCGGCATCTCGCTGTTGTGAGAGGGATTGATTTCGCCGAAGTACGCCGAGTTGATGCCGCGATCGTTCCAGACGGGCTGGTTCCAACCGGTGGACGCACGGATGTCGTTGATCAACTCGCCGTGAACGAACTGCGCGAGTTTGTCACTGCCAGGCACGCCAGTGAAGTTGTAGGTCCCGTCTGGAGCGTTGGGGCCATACACAAAGAGGTTGGTGCCGACGGCCGAGGCGTTGAACGCGTTGGTGTGCCAGGCAAGGTACACCGCGTCTTCGCCTGGCTCGTGCATCCACGCCGCGAACCTCGAGCGGGTCGACACGTCGTCGTTCGCGTCGGTGGCTGAGAAGTCATAGACCGTGGTCGGAGCGCCCGAGTATTGCGCATGGTACCGTGAGCTCTCTTCGAACCGCGGCCGACCACTGACCCCGCCACCCCGGTCGATGAGGCCGACGCCACCGCCAAAGCGAACCGCGTCGAGCGAGACGTTGCCCGGATCCTTCGAGTCGTTTTGAACCACCAGCGCGGCCGAGCTTCCTTTCTTGAAATAGAAGCGGCCCAGCGACACCCACGTTCCCCCATGGCGGCGCTGGTTGACACGGAAGTGCGAGTCACCTCCCGAGTGCTTGACGATGTAGTGCGCGTCGGTCACTCGGGCACTGAACGCCGAATAGCTGACGTAGGCGCCGTAGTAGCCATCGGCCGGAAAGTTGGCGGTGAACGTCGCGCTCGCTGTTGCGGTGGCAGCAGCATCCATCAACCGGTTCTTCGCGAGCGCAAACGGATTGACGCCGGTTGGCATCGGACTGGGTGGAGCACCCCACCCAGCCTGCGAAGAATCCGAGAAACCCGCTCCAGCCTCGACGTAGCCAACGGTGCCATCGTCGACAATCACGAGTTGGGTGTTCAGATCCGCTTCGCGCACCGTGACGACCTGGGCACCTGCGTTCAACAACATCGGGACCAGGTATTGATGCACCGACTCGGTCGACACGAGGTCTTCGACGATCTGATGGGTGTTTCCCCGCTGCGTCCGCCACCCGTTGGATCCTGCTTCCCAGGTGAAGCCATGGCCCGCAGAGAGGTAGATGACCTTACCGGCGAGCGCGCCTTGCTCTTTGAAGCTCGCTGTCGGCGTACTCGACGCGCGGGCCGCCGATCGCCTTTCGGCGCGCACCAGTGGAGGATCCTGCGGATACCACCGCTGCTCGAACGGTTTGGGCCCGACTCCCGATGGCTGATAGCTGCCCGGAGGCTCGAGC
>JANOHG010000570.1:0-9963 GCA_031406375.1 Archangiaceae bacterium
GTTCTCGGCAATTCCCTGGACAATCGACAAGCCCAAGCCGGTGCCTTTTCCGTCTGGCTTGGTGGTGAAGAATGGCTCGAAAATCTTCGACTGCACCTCGGCTGAAATTCCGCTTCCTGTGTCACTGACCGATGCGACGACGTGCGCACCCTCGAAACGGGTGACGATGGTGACGACGCCACCCGTCGGGGTCGCGTGGCACGCGTTGGTAATCAGGTTGACGAAGACCTGCACCAGATTCTGCCGCACGGCGAGAAACTGAGGCAGTTGCTCGAATTTTCGCTCGAGCTTCACCCCGTGCTTGTTGAGCACGTGCTCGCAAAATCCAACCGCGCGCTCTACCGCGGCGTTCAAGTCCACCTCTTCGGGCTTCTCTTGCGCGGGCCGCGCGTAGCTGACGAGATCGCGGGTAAAGCGAAGCACCCGGTCGGCGTTGTCGGAAATTTTCCGATACTTTTCCATGTCGCCGACGTCCGCGGTCGGTTGGCCCAACGAGCGCTTCAGCAACGCATCGGCGTAGGTCGACACCGCCGTCATCGGGTTGTTGATCTCATGGACGACGCTGGCCGCAAGTTGCCCCAATGACGCGAGCTTCTCGGCTTGAATCACCCGGCGCTCGAGCTCGCGCATTCGCGTGAGATCCTGACCGATTGCAATCACGCCCTCGACTTCTCCTTGTTGGGTAACCACCGCCGAGGTCGCGAACGCCACCTTTACTTCCGCCCCGTCGCGCGTCGTCACGCGTGTCTCGAAGCTCGACACCGCCTCACCTTTCAACGACGCCGCCATCACCCGCATCACTTTCAGGCGTTCGGATTCGGGGACGAACGTCAGCAGGTCTTGCCCCAACACTTCGGGCTTGTTCAGACGGGTGATGTTGGTCAGCGCTCGGTTGAAGACCACCACTTTGCGTTCGCGGTTCACCACGAAGATGAGCGCATTGGCGTGCTCGAGCAGCTCTTCGAGGTACTTGCGCACGAAAGTGAGCTCGTCGATGAGCTTGGCGTTTCGCACCGCCACCGAGACCTGATTCGCCAGCTGAATCAGCACCCGCTCGTCACTGACCAGATCTGCCGAGAGACCAGCGGGGTACTCGACATTCACCGCTCCAAACAGCTGGCCCGAAGCGACCAGCGGAGCGCAAAGCCCCCGCACGCTGCCATGAAAGATGAGCGGAATCTCAAGTGGGGTCAGCTTGACGCGGTCAGGCGGAAGGCCGCGTGTTTCCAGATGCGTCTTCTCGACCGCCGACGACTTGAGCCAGATGACGTCGCGCGTGCCCTCACGCATTCGCCCTTCAGCGTAAAGCGAGGTGAGCGCCTGGGTGCGCGGGTCAGTGATGCGCACGCAGAAAGTCCGGCCTGGAAAGAGGCGCTTTACTCCCCGCGCGACAGTGGCGACGAGCTCCTCTTCGCTGGTGGAGCCAGCAACGTTGCGACCCAGCTCGAGCAGCACCGATTCAACGCGGGCCTGTTCGATCAACGCACGCCCTGCTGCCGCCAGCGAGTCTCCAACCGGCGACAACCCGCGCGCGACGACAGCCACCGTCTCGCCACGACGACTGAAGGTGAGACTCACGGTCTGCCCCGTGTGGCACCGCACCTCGACTTCGTCGGTGCGGCCTTCGCCTGGCGCGACCACGGGAACCTGCTCCATCACGGCCTTTAGTTCGACTCCGGCCAGGTCCTTGGCGCCGACGAGGATCTCGAATGCCGCATTGGCGGTGAGCACCCGCATGCTTGGATCGCACAGCGCGGCGGGCGCATCGACCATGTCGAAGAAGGCCTGAAAGGCGTCCCCTGCGGGACCCGAAGCCGCGAACGGCTTGGCAGACGAATCACTCGTCATGGGAAGTCGCCCGGTTCAAGTCGAGGATCTGCGCATCGCCGACGTACGGCTTGGTTTCGTACTTGGTAATCTTTCCAATCTTGCGAACGATCTCTGCCATCCGTTCGGCTTCGCGGTAGATGATGTCGATCGGCCGAAACGAAGGATCGTTTTCTTTGATTTTGCGACGCAGCAACTCGGCGTAACCCATCACCGACGTCAGCGGCTGGTTGAGCTCATGCGCCGCGGTTCCTGCAAGCACAACGAGAACGGCGTTCTTTTCGCTTTCTTCGAGTCGGGTCTCGACATCCGACAATTTGCGCTCGAGCTTCAAGCGGTCTCGCAGGTCGGTGAAGATTCCGAGCGTTGCGACCTCGCGGCCCGATTCGTAGACGATCGACGCGGTCATGCTCACCGGAATCCGGTCTCCGGCACGAGTGAGAATTTCCTGGCGCGATGCCGTCAACCTCCCTACGCCGCCATGCTCTCCGCCGCGAAGCCGCAACATCACCTCACGCGCCTGGCCTTCGCTGTACAGCTGCTTCACGTTGAGGTGGGCCTTGGCTTCCTCAGCCCCCCAACCACAGACCACTTCGGCTGACTTGTTGAAGAGAATGATTCGTCCCTTCATGTCGGACGCGATAATCGCGTCGACCGAGCTGTCGATCAGCCGTTCTTGAAACTCCTTCGTCTTCTGCAATTCCAGCGCAAGCGCGCGTTGCCGGGTGACGTCACGCATGGTGAGAATCGCCACCGCTCCTTCGCCCTTCAGCGGCGCGGCCGACAGCGACACCGTCAACCGCCTGCCAGCCAGCGTCCGCGCCTGAATGTCGACCTCGGTGCGCACCTGGCCCCTCGACACCGACAGTAAGACGTCCATCATCAGGCCGTCATCGGTCGGATTGGTGAGCGCGTTGATGTGGCGGCCTGAAACCTCGTTCGGGGTCAAGTCGAGCAGCCGCAGCCCAGCCGGATTGAGTGAGAGAACAGACGCCTTCTCGTCGAGAATCGCCACCCCGTCGGACAAGTGCTCAAAATAGGACTCGTAGCGCTTGAGTCGGGCCGCACGCTCTTCGGCGGCGATGCGAGCGTCTTTCTCTTTCTCGCCCTGCTCGCGGATAGCGTCGACCTTCTGGGCGTTGCGCAGCGCGACCGCGGTGGCGTGCGCGACGGTCGACAGAAACTCGACCTCGCGGTTGTTGAAAGGCCCTCGGGCCGACGACCGACGCAACAACAGCACGCCCAACACCTTGTCTCGAACTGCCAACGGCAAAGCAGCGATGTGGCGAATTCCCAGCGCGGCGAGATCATCCTTCACCGTCTCGAGCAGCGGGTGATGCGGAGCGTCTTCGACAATCACCGGCTTTCCCGTACGCAGCGCTTCGCGAATCTCGGGGTAGCGACGCAGGTCGATGCGCAGGTCTTTGAGCGCGGCGTCATCGCTCGCAGCAAGAATGACCCCTTCTCCGCGCGCTTCGTCGACTACCACCATCGCTGCGCGATCGATTTCCAGCTCGTCGGCCAGCCGTCGGGTCACCTCGTGCAGCAGCTCTTCGACGTCGTTCGAGGTGGCATACTGGCTGGTGAGCTCGAGCAGCACCATCGTCTCGCGTTGACGCTGCATCGCTTCGCGAAAGGTCAACTGTCGCGCGCGCGCGCGCAACAACCGCATCGCGAGCTCTGCTTCCAGCGCCTGGGTCGAAACGAAGTCTGCGACCCCTGGCATTTCCCGCTCGGCGCCATCGGGGTGGGTGATGGCCAGTACCGACAGCCGCAGGCCAGCAGGCGACTTGAGCAACACATCGAGCGCCTCTTTCCCTCCAGGTGCGGTGAGATCGACGACCGCAAGCTCGGCATCTGCAGGGACAGGAAGCGACGCAGGCAGCATCTTCAGCCCCAACAGCACCTCCACCACGCGATCGCGCGTGGAAGCTCCATCAGGGAGGATGACAATCGTGCGGCTGGGGGCGAGCGACAAGACCTCGGCTTTTAGCGCACTTGAACGAACTGTTGCCGCCCGCAACTCAAAAACGCCTCTTCGACAGCGTCGAAGAGGCGTCAAGAACGGCTCAGCCTCTAGCGAATGCTGACCCGAACTCCAAATCGACCCTGGCCATGCAGCGGAGGTCTCTGGCCTGGGTACTGGCTGTACTGAGGGCGCTCAGGGTAGGTGGCCACCCACACCCACTGCTGGACTTCCTCGAAGTACCCAGGGACCAACCGCGTCTCGGTCACCGGGTAGCAGCGCCGCGAGTGGTGGTTCCACCCGCCATGGTGTCCATGATCGCCACGGCGCTTCTCACGGCACTGCTGAACCGTGACCTGCTCGTACCGCGCGGGGACCCATCGCTTGGTAGGCCGCAGCTCATAGCGACCCGCCGAGTGCCCAGCGGGTTGAGGAGAAAGGACGGAATCTGAAGGGTGGGTGTCACAGGGCGCCTTGTCGTCGTCCCAATCATTGGCAAGGGCGGCACATGAGGTGAGGGCAACTGCGGTAACTGCCATTCCAATCAGGTTCGTTTTCATGCTCGCTATGACGGCCGGGGTGAGAGATTTATTCGCCCATGGCCACCTACACACGCCGCCCCGTTGCCGCTCCACGCCTTTCAGGAGTCGCTCTGCGGGCTTTCGTCAGTGCCGTCGAGTCAAGCGCGCTGGGCCCTGCTTTGTTGACGAAGCTATTGAGGGACAGCGGGCTGGATGAGTTTCGCGACACGCCTGCTGCGCACTCGTCGCCGATTCAGGTGCCGCTGCCGCTCGATCTCCAGGCTCCGGCGCCCCGTCCCGCCTCGCTGCTCGCTGCGGAAGCAGTGGCAGCGCCTCAGGTCGCGCAGGGCAAGCACCTGCAGACGGTGGCGGCGTTTTCAGAAGCGTACCGAAACGGAAAGACCGACCCCGTACAGGTGATGCAAATGCTTCATCAGCACATCGAGCGGTTGGACCACGGCGCAGACCGAATGGCGTTCTTCATCGCCCGCAAGCCCGAAGAGGTGCTCGCTTCCGCTGAACGTTCGGCTGAACGCCTGAAGCTGGGCCGCCCACTCTCGCCCTTCGATGGTGTGCCGGTGGTGGTCAAAGACGAGGTCGACTTCGAGGGCTTCCCGACCACGCTTGGCACCTCATTCATGAATGCGCCGGCGGTGCGCGACTCGACGGTCGTCGCTCGGTTGAAGGCGGCGGGGGCAATCATCGTTGGCAAGGCGAACATGAACGAGATTGGCATCAACCCAATTGGCCTAAATCCCCATCACGGCGTCTGTCGCAATCCGTATCAGCCCACGCGGATCTGCGGTGGCTCGTCCAGCGGCTCGGCTGCAGTCGTCGCGGCCGGCATCGTGCCGATGGCGATTGGCCTCGATGGGGGTGGCTCGATTCGCATTCCAGCGTCGCTGTGTGGCGTTGTCGGCCTGAAGGCTACCTTCGGCCGAGTCAGTGAGTCGGGAGTGCCGCCGCTGTGCTGGACGCCGGGACACCTGGGCCCAATCGGCCTCACGGTGGCTGATGTCGCGGCGGCGTACGTACTCATCGCGGGGCCCGACGATGCCGACCTGGCGAGCCAGCGCCAGTCGAACGTACATCTGTCGGGCTTTACCGACAGCTCTCTGAAAGGAATCCGCCTTGGCGTGTGTCGGCCTTACTTTGAGGACGCAGACCCACAGGTGGTGGCGCGCTGTCAGGACGGCTTGCGGTTCCTCACCGAAGCAGGAGCAACAATCGTCGAGCTGCCTCCTCCAGAATTGAACACCCTGCTCTGGTCGCACGCGGTGATTATCCTTTCCGAGATGGCCGCGGCGATGTTGCCCCACACCACCGAGGATGCTTCCCGGTTTGCATACGACACCCGCACCAACCTGGCGATTGGGCGGCACTTCCGCGCGACCGACTACGTGCACGCGATGCGACATCGGCACCTCATCACCCGAGCGTGGATCGCTCAGATGCAAACCATCGACGCGGTGGTCACGCCGACCTGCGCCACCACGGCCCCGCTGATTCCTCAGAGCACCTTGCCCTCAGGAGAGTCGAACCTTCCGATGGTCGATGCGCTGATGCGTTACATCCGGCAGGGAAACGTGACCGGGTTTCCGGCGATCTCGATTCCGGCGGGCTACGACGGCGACGGTCTTCCGGTGGGCGTGCAGTTGATGGCTCGGCCCTACGAAGAACACCTGTTATTCCGGCTGGGGCGGGTGATTGAAGCGGCCGCCGAACACCGCGCGCCCAAGGTTCACGTGCAGGTGCTGTGAACGATGCGCGCGCTGGGAGTTGGCGTGTTGCTCGTGCAGCGCCCAGCGCATCATTTGACTTCGAGGCACGACAGTCCATTCGAGGGCGCACAGTTCTGCCCGATGAGACAGCCGCCACCGCCTTGGAAATCCACGCAGCGCACCTTGCGACAGTCTTGATCTCCAACGCACTTCTTTCGACTGATGCTGCATTCCCCGGCACTGCATGATTGCTGTGCACAGTCTTCGTCCACTTGGCACGAGCAAAACCCTGTGGAGTCGCCTTCGTCGATGCCGCAGCGCCCTGCGCAATGGCCGCTGGTTTGACCCGGCTGAATCGCGCAAAAGCCACCGCGCTTGCACTCTTCATCCCTGACGCATGGCAGTGCAGGGTTGATTTGGCACCCCGACGTCTTGGTGCACGCCTGCTGCTGAAGGACAACAATGACATCACTGCAGGCATAGCCACGAGGGCACGACTGCCCCTCAGCGCAGTCGGTTCCGCAGTAGTAGTTGCCGGGGTGCGCCGTATCGATGAGGCAGTAGTTGGCGCCGGTGCCGCAGACGCTGGTGCCTCCACCGAAGCTGCAGTTGTCGCAGTACGGGCGGCGGTCATTGTCGTAGTCGCTGTAGCAGGCGTTGCGCGCCATTCCGGCATCGGCGCGAGCCCCGCACGTTTCTCCGAATTTGCAGAAGCTGTCGCTCGCGCAGAAGTTCGGGTCGCACTCGCCCTTCGCGCACTTCGCAACCTCGGCAGAGGTGCTTCCTGTGCAGACGCAAGGCACATCGCCGCAGCGGCATGAGGTGCCCGGGCAGTCTCCGCTGCTGCGACAGCCAGGCACGCAGGTCGCCTTTGCAGTGTCACAGATTTGCCCCAGCGCGCACTGCAGGTCGAATGAGCAGCGGCCCTTGCCGAGGCACGTGCCGGTGGTGGTGTCACAAAAGAGAGAAACGTCGAGACAGTCGGCGTTCTTCTCGCAGCCGCTGCGATCCTGGCAGAACCCAGCGGGGTTGCAGAACTCGCGCGGTTGGCACGCGTCGTTGGTGCGGCAATAACATTCGCCCGTCTGCGGCTCGCAGCGATAGGCGGAGCCCGGGTCTCCACAGTCCGCATCCGCCGCACAGCCTTTCGCCTTCACTCCCGTCTTCCGACAAGCAGTGAGCGCGAACAGCAGGCTGACAGCGACCACAGAGACTCTCACGGCATGAAGCCCGCGCTCACCGCGATGGTAAAGCTGGACCAGGTGACAAATGAGAGGGTGTCGTACGTCCACTGGTTGTAAGCGAACTTTGGAGAACGGCTCGAGTAGATGACGAGGAACAACTGGTTGCCCGCTTCCTCATTGCGCAACTTCGTCACCGCGGGCGCGGGGAGCACCACCTGCGTTTCATTGCCGGGAAGCACGACACTCCACACCCTCACATTGCCGGTGATGGTCCGCTTGAGAATCTGAACCTGGTGAATGTCGGCCGCGGGACCCGGCGCGAGGTTCCAGGCGAGCGTGCCGTTGAAAGTGGCGCCTGGCTGCGTGATTTCGGGCGTCGGCAACATCGGCCCGATGGTGACCCCCAACGAGAGGTCTCCTGGCTGACGACGGAAGTAGTAACTGACCGGGTAAGCCTGGGTGCCCGAGCACTCGTTCAAGAAGATGAAGTTGCTGCCGTCGAGTCGCGGAAAATTCGGAAAACTCTGCATCGTGCCGGCGCTGAAGATTGACGTGGCGTTGCCAGTACCCGTTTTCCAGTTGTTCGGATTGGGAACGAAGCCCTCGGCGCCGAGATCCAGCCACGCATAGAGCGCGTTGATTCCCGGGTTGGACCCAGGGAACGTCAGCGGCGAATCGACGGTCACTGGCACGGTGAGGTCGAGGTGCATGTCGAGGATGATGTCCTGGCCCACTGCCGGATTGTCGGGCGAGGTGGTGATGCCGCGACGAACTCCCATCAAGAATGGGGTGAACGACGCAGCGGCCGCGTTCGCGATTCCAAGCACGGCGTAGGTCGCGTGGAGCCCAGCGTTGGTCAAAACGAGGTACTCGCCGCCCTCGGTGACGACCTGCCACTTCTCACCTTGCCTGCCCGGAGTTTCCCCCAGCGGCGGACCACTGAAAAGCGACGGGGCAGCCACGAACACCCGCGCCTCGAGCTTCTCGTTGGTCGCCAGCGGGCGCGGCGCCTTGAACCCGGTGACGCGGCCGACGATTTGCGAGGGCGGCGCGCCCGGAAGAGGGTTGCCAGGGTCGCCTTCTCCCGCTTGGGTGCGGCTGATGAAAACGGTGAGGTTCTCTGCGTTGACGTTGGTGACGGTTGCCGACTCGTAGCCATCCTTGAAGACGGTCACCACCTGCGCCTTCACCAGCGAAGGGTCTGAGAACGTCAGCTGCCCACGCCGGTCGGTGACGCCCTGAAACGGAGTCGCGGCATCAAGGCCAAGCATCACCGTCGCGAGCGCAACCGGGTTTCCATAGAGGCCGCGGGTCGCGTCAAGCACGCTGACGTTGAGCGTGCCGACCAACGGCCCACCCGACAGGCCTCCCGAAATGCTGCGCGGGTCGTAGTAGGAAAATCCTCCTGGAAGCTCGTCGTGCGCGGTGAGCCTATCCACCCGCACATCGACCACTCCCGCGGACTCACCTTTAGGCGTACGGCAGGTGACCGTGTGGCTGTCGACAATCTTCACGTCCTTCGCTTTGTTGGCCCCAAACGAGAAGGTGACCCCTTCGCGAAACCCCGCGCCGAGGACAGTGACCAACGTGTTTCCGGCGATCGAACCCCGTTCGGGCTGAACCCGGCCAATCGACAGCGGCTCCTCGAACGTAAACGCCGCCCGCAGCACCGCTTCGTTCTCGCGATCTACCGCCTCGCGCACCAGTACGTCGCTGGCGAAGCCGCCCGAGCCCGCGGGCGTCGTCACCGTCAAGCTGGCTTCGGCGCCGACCGTGGCCGCGGTGCCGCGCAGCGCCCCGAAAAAAATCTCGGCATCGGCCGGAAGCGCCGAGCCGCCAACCGTCACCTGAGTTCCTCCGGCAGCAGGCCCGAATGCGGGAACAACCGAGCCAACGCCCAGCCGCCAGGTGAACCCTTGCGGAAGGTTTGCGTTTGAAGCGCCTGCGGCTGCGAGCACGTCAGACCTTCGCGCCGCCGCACCCCGCGCGGGAACGGTGATGACGGCGGTGGAAAAGC
Organism: Archangiaceae bacterium; assembly: GCA_031406375.1. GTDB lineage: Bacteria > Myxococcota > Myxococcia > Myxococcales > Myxococcaceae > JAGSPQ01. The sequence continues at coordinate 9,237 of JANOHG010000570.1, forward strand.
TCGTCGCACCCACGGTTGCCACGACGCCGCCCAGACTCACCGTCAGCCCCGCGGCATCGAGCGCCTGACCAGTGAGAGTGACGGTGTCGCCCGGCCGCGCGACGTGCGGGAAGACGGAAAACACCGCAAAGCCGCCCGCCGAATCGACGTAGGTGAAGGCCTTCTTCGCTGTCCAACTCTCGCGTGGAGTGACGATGCTCAAGTCGACGGCGCCCGCGGCGCTGTTGGCGGGGCTCGTCGCGGTCACCACCATGTCAGAAACGACGGTGAACGCGCTCGCGTCGACAAAGCCGAACTTGAACGACGTTGCGTTCGAGAAGCCGGTGCCGGTGACCGTCACCGTGGTTCCGCCGGTGAGCGGGCCCGTCAACGGCGCCACTCCGACAATCCGAAGGTCAGCGAAGTATTGGTAGATGCGCCGGGCATAGGCGACGCCGTTCTTGTTGTAGACGGTGAGGTCCACCAAATCGGCAAGCTGTCCCCGAGGCACGACGACCTTCAGCTGCTTGCTCGAGATGAAGGTGACCTTCGGCGACGAGAAGACTCCGAACAGCACTTCAACGTCGCTGGTGAAGCCTTGCCCGTCGAGGGTGACTTCATTGCCTCCAGCGACTGGGCCTTCCTTGGGCGTGATGCCGCTGACCACCAGCTCGTCGAAATACGTAAAGCAGCTGTTGCAGGTGAAGGTGCCCAGCGGGTTGGTCATCGACACATGCGTCGGCCCCGG